>CAYWIC010000029.1:0-38132 GCA_964458115.1 uncultured Anaerolineales bacterium
TCTTTTCCCATCTCAATCAGGGAAACCCTCCTGAGATTTGTCAGTCAATCAGCCCAATAAGTCAAAACCTGGTGTGGAATAGACATACTTAGTCCCAGGTTGGCAGGATGCCCAGTTTTCTGGTTGATAATTACTTCCGCCGGGATTGAGGTATTCCGTGATGAAATTGGGATATGACAACGATTCAACCCCTTCAAGATATTCCCAATCTCGATTCTCAATACCCCATTGATGCAATTCTTGTCCCATCGCAAAGGCGTAATACATTGAAGTGTTATGGGCCAAGCAGGATCGGTTGGCCAGCAACATGCGGATGGTGATAGGTACATTCGGATAGTCTGGGTGGCGAATTGAAAAAGGCAAATACTTGTTGATGTCGTCATCCAAATCTATTTGCCCGCGTTCGTAGAGTTGGAATACAGCCGTGGCGATAATGGGCTTTGTTATCGATCCGATATCGTACAAATTATCCAAGGCATTGTCTTCTCCATACCCTTGGAGCCAAAGAGTTTCAGCAT
Organism: uncultured Anaerolineales bacterium; assembly: GCA_964458115.1. Classification (GTDB taxonomy): domain Bacteria; phylum Chloroflexota; class Anaerolineae; order Anaerolineales; family UBA11858; genus NIOZ-UU35. The sequence continues at coordinate 519 of CAYWIC010000029.1, forward strand.
CTACCACGATGGCAGCCGCCATAGAAGGGATATCTCCTTCAGCCATCAGAGCTTCGACCTTTTGATCTCGCTCTCCGATATCACCAGTCCGGGCTTGTACACCCTGGAGTACGCGCCTGAGGACATAGTTCTCAACGGTCATTTGGTTATTTGAAACCCACCAAACTGAAGCTATTGATACCACCAGTAGACATCCAATACCAAGCGCACTTTTCAGAAATTCCACAGGTGGCCGTTCATAATATGACCGCACGCTTAAATAGATACAACTTAAAGCCAGGAGCAAAACTCCCAGCGTGGTGAAATTGTATGGGGTTGGTGAGAAAAAGAACGTATGATCGAGCAAAGATTTTATGAAGCCCCCCAATAAACCCAACATGACCAGGATTCCGCTGAGATAGCTCCAACTTACGCGCAACCCGTAAAATGGCGGCAAGACCACGTAGATAGGCACCAGCGCGCTCAAGAAAAGAATCTCTGTGAAGCTGATGCCAATTGGCCTGGCCAGGGGCAGCCACGAAACCCACACCCCCCATAATGCTAAAGCCAGCAAGGTGATCAGCGCTCCGATTTGGTGAGAAGTGAATCTACGTTTCGTGCCCATTTCCTCTTCTCCTTATATTGTCATACCAACCAGTTGATATATCGTACATGCAAAATATATCACGATTTACAAAAAATCTAACAATTCACAGTGCGGTCTCTGGGAAATGCCGTGGGACTATCTAGATTTAGGGGTGTGGTGCTCCGCACCCCTAAATCTGGGGGATCACCCCAGCAATTCCTAGAGAGCCCACATTACGCTATCGGTTCTCGAGGAACTGGGAAGGGCGAATTTCATTTTCTCAAACTTGAAATTGCCACCCCCAGTGATAGAATAAAAGCGTTTATACAACCGTAACATACTGTTGGAAAGGGAGACAATTACAGATGCCTAAAACTCAAAATCGTGCGGTGATGATCTGGTTGTTCATCTTCGCCTTCATTGTTGGATTTCTGATCGTGTTTGGTGGCTATGTGCGCCTGACGCGCTCGGGGTTATCTATCGTCGAATGGGATCCAATCACTGGCGTACTGCCTCCTATCGGGGAGCAAGCCTGGGAAGAGGAGTTTGCCAAATACCAGGATTCCCCAGAATTCCAGAAGATCAACTACACCATCTCCCTGGATGGGTTCAAGCGCATATTCTTCATCGAATGGTTCCACCGCCTGATTGCCCGGCTGGCTGGCTTGGCTTACGCTATTCCGGTTTTCTACTTCTTTTTCAAAGGGGCCATCCCACGCAAAGAGTTTGGGATATATGTTGTCATGGGTCTGTTATTCATCGGGCAGGCTGTTATGGGTTGGCTGATGGTAGCCAGCGGACTGGTTGATCGACCCTCGGTCAGCCATTTTCGATTGACAGCGCATTTGCTACTGGCATTGTCTCTGTTAGCAAGTAGCTTGTGGGTGGGGCTGGGGCATCGGTATGGATTTCCAACGCCTGGACGAAAAGCAAAGTGGTCACTACTTGCGCGTTTGGCGTCATTCGGGATGGGGGTCTTGCTGGTCCAGATTACATACGGTGGGTTTACTGCAGGTTTGAAAGGTGGCTATCTCTCCAATACTTGGCCCCTGATGTTTGGCAAACTAGTACCCATTGGGCTGTTTGATAAATCAATCAGTATACTGACATCTCCCCAAACGGTCGTTTACATACATCGTTGGTTTGCATTTGTGGCATTAGTCGCAATTGTGGGAATATTTATTGCAGCACGCAGACGAGGGTACAGTCGGGATATCACTAATGGAATCTTGGCAATATTAATCTTGGGATGTGTCCAGATCACGCTTGGGATTCTGGTCGTTTTGTTTAATGTTCAGATATCACTGGCATTGCTACACCAGGGAATTGCCGTTCTGTTATTCGCGATTGCTGTGTTCATCATTCATCGACTGCGTTTTTCGGAGAACGAAAAATCCCGCCACGCTTAACAAAGCAATCCCGATTACGGCAACAAGTGTTAGCACACCCATAGAAGAATTCTGCTGGGCATCTGAATTGGCAGTAGTCGTTACACTTGGGGATTGGGTTGCCAACACCTGAGTGGGGGTTTGGGTGATCGATGGGGTGGCGCTGGGAGGAATTGGGCTCGGAGTGAGCGTTGCTGGCGGCGTGATCATCAAGAGCAATTGCTGACCGGGGCGGATGATGGCATCTGCGGTCAATCCATTCCAGGCCAGCAAATCCGCCAGGCGGATATCATACAGATCCGCGATCCAAGTGAGGGATTCGCCACTTTGGACCGAGTGGTAGTAATATCCATCGCTGGCTGGAGTGAGTTTTTCAATGGCAGAGAGCGGTGGTGGGGATGGGGTGAGGGTTACATTTCCAGGATTAATCAATAATTTCTGGCCAATCTGTAAGGGCCAATCCGCTTGCAATCCATTCAATGCCAGGATCGTCTCCAATTGGGTCTGATACGCATTGGCAATTCGAATTAACACCTGGTAAGGCTGTACCTCGTGAACGATTTTGCCTTCCGCATCTGGGGTTGCCAACTGGACCATCCCCACCGGTGTGGGGGTAGCATAACCCTCCGTTGAGATGGAAGGGATGAACAACTTCTGACCGATAAATAAACCATTATCTCTGGAGAGGTTATTCCACACCTCGAGATCGTTGATGGTGATTTGATAAGCGATGGCAATCGACCAAAATGACTGGCCAGATTGAACAAAGTGATAAATTCTGCCATCTTCATCAGGTGTGGCGATCTTAACCGGGATTATTATCTGAGAAATCGGGGGGTTAGAACTTGTTCCGCTGCCTGATTCTTCAACACCAGAGATATATTCACCACAAGCATGCTCGGAAGTGTACGCGGCCTGCAAGATGTAATAGTATCGGCCGTCGGGGGCTTGTGCTACACCGGCACCAACATGGCAGTAGGCCGGGTTGACAGCTGGCCGCATATGGTCGGGGTCAGCCCAAGCCTGCATGATTTGATCTATGCCCATATTGCCTACGGCGAAATTCTCGGTTGCCCATACTGTGGCACCACCCCCATACCCTGCTGCAGCAATGCGACCGCGAACATTACCAATGTGCCAAGACATGCTGTTCGCTGCCATGATCTCGGCCGTGGACTGTGCCACAGCATTAACTATCGGGTCTATGATCAAAGCGGGCAATCCCCGGGAAACTCGCAAGGTGTTCATCGCCAGGATCAATTCGCTCGGGGATACTGCGCCAGATTGGGCTTTATCTTTCGCCTGGTACACCGGCGCTGATAAAAGCCACAGGAACAGCAAGCTGATCTGAGTTATAGTTGGATATCTGATGCGAGGTTTTCTCAACATGTGCAGATTCTAGCACGATTGAGAGATGGCGAGTGCCCCTACGGTGGTCTGTTCCGAACGACATGTATGAGGAAAATGTCACGTCATGGTTTAGACGACTACATGAATTTCAATGCTGGGTCTCCAGGAATGCTAATTGCAATAACAATCACCAATTATAGGATAATTTTAGATTTGGTTCTAATTGAACAGTTTTAAAAGCCTGTGGAATCCGTGAACCACCTGATTGATAATACTCACTAATCCTTTTATGACTCAATTGCTGGGCAGCTTCTATCGGGCAAATCCCTTTCTCCGTTAATAGTGTAACTACATCGTACGTATTTTGTTGAATCAATGAATCCCATGTTGATAAAATTGATTCTACAGTAAGATCAACGTAATTTCCAATTAGTGCTCCATACAAAAAGGCTGCACCACCACTAGCAATAAAATCTGGAATCACTAGAATGCCTCGTTTTGCCAAAGTTTTCATTGCAGAAGGCGTAATAGAGTTGTTTGCTCCTTCGACGATAATTTTCGCTTTTACCAAATGTACATTTGAGTCGCAGATTACATTCGAAATCGCCGCAGTAATAAGAACATCCGCAGGCATATACAAAAGAGAATCTCGATCTACAATCTGATAGTTTCCTGGCAATCTGCCTTTATGAATCACTCCATACCCATTCCGATTATGCAATAATTGCTCGCAATCTAGCGCATTCTCATTGAGTATTGCAGCCTCAATATCCGATACTGCGATTATTCTGCCTCCCAGTTTGCTTATACTTTTTGCCGCTGATCCGCCAACTTTGCCAAAACCTTGGATAGTAATCCTAGCTTGGTCAATCGAAACTCCATTCATAGCGAGAGCCTTTACAGCTGATTGACATACTCCATAACCAGTAATTGCATCATTCATTTGTATCCCGTCTACCGGAAGAGCGATTCCTTTCGCTAGCCTACTGATCGCTTCATCTATGGAGCAATTATCAGAATAACAAGCCCTAGCTAAGGCGAACTGAGGTGATGGGACACCAGCAGCCTCCAGAGCAGAGACCACTTCATCTTCGGTTGTATTCAAATCCGCTCCAGTGACACAACACGTTAAAAAGATCTCTTTCAAACTACCAATAAATCGATTAAGTAATTCGCATTTATCTAGTTCTTTGGGGTCGTAATCTAATCCAAATTTCGCTCCCCCCAGCTGGGGTTCTAACAATGCAAATTTGTTAGTCATGGTTTTCGCCAGCTGAATAACTTCTTCTTTGGTCAAGCCTTCCCTTATTCGTATCCCCCCGCCGGCAACACCATTTATAAATCGGTCAACTACTGCATATCCTTTAGACCCATTTATTTTATCAACGTATTCTATGACTAAAGCGGGGTTCATTTCTTCTCTCCTAAAGCTCAAGGCTCTTCATCAAATTCTTGTTTATGCAGCAACTAGGTCATTGCATACGATTAATTGGTCAATTCTGTAATGAAAAAACTTCTCCATGTGTCCTGTGTTTTCGAAGATTTGGGCAACTATAAGTTCCCCAAAGGTGTCCTAAACACCATATAAAGAAAATTAGATGAATTTGCGCTTACTTTGTTTACAATCTACTTACCCTAGTTTACATTTTGAGGGCTACAACGATTACTAATAAACGCATCAATCAAAAATTGGACAATTGTTGTCATGGTTCTGCCCGCCTTCGGTGTGAATGAGCAATGTGAGTGAAGCAAGCCCTGCGATCGAAGATCGTGTCGAAGGTTATCTCCCTAAAATTGTTCGATATGAAATTTTCGTCTCAAAGACTCTTCGCTCCTGCCAAAGGCAGGTCGCTCAGAGTGACATTAATGGTAGGTGGTTGTCCAATTTTTGAATAATACATCTATTCGGACAGATCATAAGAAAGGTTCTATGCTGAACCTGATCTGTGCCTCCAAAATTGGAAAGCGAGGATCGCGCCAAGAACTCCCAGGAAGACAACCACAACAACGGCACAGATCGGGGAGAATTTCATGAATGGAATCCATTGTCCTCCTGGCGTGGGGGTCAATGTTGGAACAAGGTCAGATGCTGTTGGCGGTAATGAGGTTTTGCTCGGGTAGTCTGTTTCGGCGCTCAACACTTGGGAGTCTGGTCTGAGTAAGTTGATAAAAGCCTGTAAGTTTTCCAAAGTACGAGGCTGAGACCAGATTGCGATACCGTCTATTTGATCAGCAACAGTTTGGATGGCATGCAGCATTACTTCTGGTGTTCCTCGATTGGCTCCCACCTGCACATAGATCAGGATATTAGGATTGGCAGTGCGTGCAACCTCGATCTTTTCGGTTATCCAGGAGGCAAAGAAGTCTGGGTCATCCTGAAGGCGCTGACCTTGCAGCAGGAGTGCGTCAGCAAGAGGTGCGATATCCTCCAGGGCTTCATCTATGAAACGCCGATTCGGTGCCAGGAATAATAGCAAGCCCCTATCATGCAAAAATTGGGCCGCATTCTGGACGGTGGCGGGAAGATTCTGCTGTTCAGATGTCGGAGTGTGATCCCAGTGCTCAGGATTGTACAGCACCCATTCAATCTCGGTTTGAATGCTAGGGATTATTGCTTCTGCTTCCTCCCAGGATGCAAAAGCAACCATCGTTTGCCCTGCCTTGATTTCCGAAAGAATAGGCAGGAACTGCTTTGGGAGAGAAACGATATCGTTAGGTCGCGCAATATCATTAAAATATTCAATCAACTCAGAGCTTTGAGCAGGAAAAGTGAGCGGCAGAGTCGATAGTACGCTGGTAGTTCCTAGTTGAGCAACAGAATGGAAATGAAATGGCCGGAGAATTCCACCAGTCAGATATAAACCAGCGGCCAGAATGAATATTGATGGTTTAGATAGAGATTTTTTCAATCTCATGACAAATTGGAATTGCCTGGATGGTAATTTCAGCAAAGTACGGATCTTTTGCCCCATGCCATCCATATCACCGCTCTCCTAGAATCACACTGGTAGCTGGTTCGACAGCCACATTGGACAAAGGCGGGAAACGCCACCAAAATAATGCCCCGACCAGAGCCTGTAACTGGAAGGTGACCAGGCTCAACACAGATAGTATCAGAGATGATTCCGGTGGGATTCCTACACCGGAAAGAATATAAATGATTACGGCATCACGCGTTCCGATACCGGAGATCGTTATTGGCACCAGACCTACTAACCTGAACAGGGGCACAGCGGAAGCAAAGAACCAGAATTCTACGTCCATGTGCACTGACAGGGCTAACATATAAACTTTTATCAAGAGTAGACTGTAATTAGCGAATGAAAGCAGTACACAGCCTAAAATTAGTTCCAGCTTCATTGAGGTTACCCGACGGATCAGATGTTCAAGATTTTGCTGGATTATTTCTTTGTAAGGTTTGGGGCTGACTCGAGTCAGGATGAGTGCTAGGCGTTGAGCATTATTCTCTTTGTCCTTTAGATAAAAATACGTTGCCAACAAGGCCGATATCGAAATCACTAATATGATGACGAACTGCTTTATCTGGATGCCGAATAAGACTACAACGCCGAGAAAGCCAAATAGGCAAAGCATTGCAAGATCGTACGCACGATCGATGATAATGCTTAAAGCAGATTCCGGAACACGAAAACCCATTCCCCGGTGATAAACCACTTTGATGAACTCGCCCAACTGCCCTGGGGTGATCATTGCCATCCCTGTCCCGATTAACTGGTGGATCAGGGAGCGCCTGTAGGAAACGCGGATATCCAGGTATTGCATGATAAGCTGCCATCGCCAGGTGGTCACAAGCAGGGCTACCGCTTGCAAGATCAGTGACCCCACAATCCAAAGAGGATCAACGTGCCTGATAGTGAAAAAGAATTTCGCCCAATCGATCTGGAAGAGAATCAGTATAAAAACCACAATCCCAATAAGTTTAATAATCCACTGGTTTTTTAGGATTTGTTGGCCAAGCTGTCGAAAGTATTTTATAAAAGCATCCATTTTGATCTTACTCAGTACTGCTATCCTCGGTTTGGAGTGCATTCACGCGGTTATAGAATAACCTTTTCTCAGCTTCATTTAAACCTATATGGTTCAACGCCGTTTCGATCGCATCGGGAGGGATATAATTCTCCGGATCTAATCTCGTGAAAGCCTCGGTTTGTGTAATCATCCCTTCGCGAATCATCGCGCTCATGCCGTCATGCTTTTCACTGATGCCGATTGATTCCAGTAACAAGTAATTCTTCAGGTAGCTGAGTTCACAATCGAAACGCCATGTAGAAGGCGCACCCTCAGCCTTTCTCCATTCGAGCTCTTTGATGATCGTTGTTAGAATTTTCTTCTCATCCCATGTGATATATCGGTATAGATCAAGCAGAACTGTTTGTTTTGGATACAGAAGTTTCTGCATCGATTCGAAATGGAAAAAATACAGGTATTCCAGAACGAAAACATATGCATTGTAGGGAGAGAAATAAAAAGGATTCTTAACCAGCTCGTAAAACAAGCCTAGGAGCATAGCAATCCCCTTCTTTTGGCTCATTTTTCCCATGGGATTGGTCGCGAGGAGTTGGTTCTTCAGAATCCCGATTTCAATCGGGGTTTCTACATTCATGACTACTAAAGGAATTCGGTTGCGCTTGGCAAACCGTAAGACTTCCCGTGAGATCGCTAGCTTACAACCGCTGCAAATCATTGGGATCATAGCGGGCGAAGGCCTACGTAGCCAGGCCTTCAAATCCTGCCTCACACAGCGCTTCAACATATCATGATTGTAAGTAACCAGCTCAATATCCAGGATATCAGTCATCTTCTTCATATTATCCCTGGCAGCCTGGGGGATAAATCCACTGTCACCTGTGAAAGCAATCAGCTTAAGATTGCATTCCTTTGCTAGAAAGTGCAGCGCGTAGGTGCTATCTCGCCCGCCACTTACACCGATCACGCAGTCGTACTTCTCACCCTTCCCACGGAATGCTTCCAAGGAATTGTCCAGTAATTCCCGGTCTCGATAAATCCATTTTTTGTGAGAATTGCAGTAAGTGCAAATCCCTTGTTCATCAAATTTAATCCCTGGGTATGTTTCTGGCAAGACACAACGAGCACAGGTTTTCATTTCCATCTCCGTTTCTTTCGAAAATTAATCATGTTAATCCTATACCGCATCATGATCAGCGTTCGAAATGAACCACGATTCAGCTCGCAAGATATCGCGGATTGGGAATTCATCAATTAAAGGAGAGATGACCATAGTAATCGATTGAGGTGCGAAATAATCTGGGCTCCGGATATAGCCAGCTTTTCGCATGATGCGATATTCCTGGGTATGGGATAACATTACCCCTCCACCTAACTGTGCTTTTGCATCCCGGAAGAACTGGGTGGCAGCATTCATGAGACGCAATCCAGCTATATCTCCATCTTTACCAGGCAAGACCAACAAATCTGATATCAGACCACAACGAATCCCGCGAACATCAGCGATACGCAGGACGATATATCCAATGAGTTCGCTTTTCTTTCTGGCAGTAAAAATCCGATAAGAACGTAAAGGCATCTCGCGAAACCGCCACTGGAGAAATGCCCGATTACGGACCAGGATTAGATCGTACTTCCCTTTCACATGCTCCCAGAAAGAGTCGAATTCAACACCAATTTCGCTTTCCTCCTTGATCTCTACATTTTCCTTTCCGTTTAGTATGCGATTTTCACGGAAAATGGTTCTTTCAGCGAGCTTCCATAAAATTCGAATTGCCCATCGCAGCGCGGAGTTCTTGGTGATGGTATTGGTCAAGGATGCTATATCCAGGGGTCGGACTACCATAGGAATGGTGGCTCCAATCGGGTCACCTAATTTCTGGTGAACCCTGGTCGATCTAGAGTTTGCTAGCCCAATCATAAATTGGTAGCCTTTTCTTTTCCCATCAGCCAGTCCAAATGTGACAATTTCTGAAGCTACCCCCTGACGACGGTATTCCTTCCTTACCATGAGGTTAAATCCAGCTAGAATTTTTTTGTCCTCTCTCTGCCATAGGATCTTGAAGGGCGCAAAAAGTGCCCACGCAACAACCCGTTGGGTAGCTATTTCTCGCGCAACTGGAAATACCGGCGGCCCATTGGGATTTTTCTCAAGGACCCAATCAAAATATGAGGCCTGAGCCATGTCAGCGCTGCCATACTCTTCCTGGTTCGCAGCTAAGATATAGGGTCGATCTTTTTGTGAGTACCAGGAGACTTCCCAGGATTGTTGATTTTCCATTTCTTGAATCGCTCTTCTTTCTGGGCTCGGCTAAGATGAATTGATCAGATACTCGTTAGGCTGGATTGATTCAAAAATCTGTTGAAGAAGATCTTGGTATATATTTGCTTTATCAGTTGGACAAACCCAGGTGAGAATTATCAGGGTCGAATCTTTGATTTCAAAAAGCGTCGCTCCACTAATATTGCCCTCTGATGCTGTCCAAACCAGGAGTTCTCCACCTCCCGGCTGCGGTAGATTCTCGACGATGGTCAGGTCTGGGTCATATTCGTCACGAAGCAATATTAGCGTCATATAGCTTGCATCACCAATACTAATCTTATTCCCATCGTCGTATCGTGTAAGCTGGACTGCGGCTCGCAAGTCTGGGGATACGAAACGTTCTACATCAACATTTTTCGTACTGCTTTGCTCTCGCACCCATTGTAGGGGAACAAGCCCGGAATATTGTCCACTCTTGCTCTGAAACTCATAAATCCATTGGTATACAGGTTGAGCTGAGATTTTCGCGGCAAAAAGGTGGATTTTATCGAAAAACGATATAAATTCATCAATGTTTTCTTTAGAGAGCGCTGAGTTTGACCAGATATTAAGATTGAGATTAGATTCCTCTGATTGCCGGTATAAAGACACTACTTGATGATCTTTGGAATTGAATGTCAAATACTTTTCAACCAGCGCCGTATTACCCTCTTGATTGTACTGACGTCCAGTCTCAACATAATTGGCATAAGCGCTGAATAGATTTACCTCCTGCGCCTCCACAAACCGCCGAAAAGATGCTTGATCTAATTCAAGGCCTGTACATGTGATCAATACATGAAAAGAGATCCCCTTTCCATTGTTACGGAATTCCACCTCACCCTCATTCGCTTTGACAAGATTCCAGCCCTCAGGTATGGGTAGCTCAAATAACCCCTGATGGTGTTTATAAATCCCACCCGGGAAAACGAGGAGAGATGCTGCGGGTGAAACAGAAGGAATTGGCAAGGGTGTAGCAGGAGAAAGCGTTGGTGCTGCACTTAGCCCTGGTGAGTCTGCCAATTCCAAATAATCTGTCAAGTTATCATGGGATTCCACCGTCGGGAAACCAGAACAAGCCTCAAGCAAGATTAATAAACAGGTCAGAAGCAGAGGTATGCATTGGCGTGGTATCTGCTTCGAACAACGAAAAAAAATACCTAGTTGTCCAATCCCGCTATTCTTAACAAAAACAATTATTGTTTTTTGGGGTCGAGTATTACTACGCATTAGTCGATACTATTACAACCAGAAATTTTCTGATCTCAGTGAGCGGAATAGATAGATCGATAGGAAGGCCAGAACAGTGTTTGTGGTTCTATTCTAACGCCCCGGTTAATGAATTCGTTTTGATGTTGGTGATGCAGACTAAAAGCAGCTGCTTCGATATCTGAAATTCGATTGGCCATTTGGTGTGTATCTTGAGCAATCCGGGTAAGTTCGGTTCTAATAGATGCGATTTCATCAGAATAATTCTCCAGACTACCAAAAATGCGCTTTAGTTCAACTCTCAATTCGACCCATTCGAGCGCTAAAGGATTATGGGGGATTCCCCTAAAAATATTCTCTAATTCCAAAACCATTTGCGTCCGGTTAGAAGTTCTCGTTCCTTCGGCCCAAACGATTGGAGCTTTATAGAAAGGTTCAATAATTAAATAATTCACATTAATTAGCGCATTCAATAACCTATCACTGTTTGGTTCAATCTGCAGTGCTTGCTTTAGATAGTACTTTGCTTGTTCGAATTGCTGCTGTGTGAGCATTAATGAAAAGAGGGCTTCATACGGTGCAGAACGACCGGGAGCTTTCTGGATAGCCTGCTGGAGGGCTGCTTCTGCAGCCTGCCAGTTGCCATCTTTCTCCTCGAATTCAGCAATATACAGGTCTACCAGGTAGCTGTTTGGTGCAGTTTCGCGAGCAGCCATCAAGATCGCCTTCGCCTGTTCGGTATTGCCCACCTGTTGGTAGAGATCAGCTAGCAAGCCATAAGGCGGCAGGTGAGCCGGTTCGACAGCAATTGCCTGCTTCCAAGCAGCTTCAGCGGCATCCGACTGATCATGGGCAAACTGCAGTTCACCTAACGCTTGCCAAACCTGCCCCTGCAGCGGTGCCAGGCTGGCAGCATTTTGTAGAGTAAGCAGGGCTGTTGGAAAATCTCCGATTTTCTGCTGAATGGCAGCCTTCTGAAGAAGATTTGCCCAAGCTCCCGGATCAAGCGAGATGGCTTGCTCAATCATTTCATACGCCTGATCCGTCTGTTCCAGCTCCTGATATGTAGCTGCCAGGAGGCGAAAGCCACGGGGAGTAGGTAGGATGACTTGCTGGGCTTTGCCTAGCCACTCCAGAGCTTCTTCAGTATGTCCCATTTGGCGCATTTGTTCTGCGTAGAGCGCATGAGCTTCAGGGGATGCGGGGAACGCATCCATGGCCAACTGCAACTGCTTGAGTGACAGTGCAGTATGACCACGCTGCTGATAATAATTGGCCAGAGCCAGATGGGCTTCCAACGCATATCCATCACTCTGGAAAGATTCCTGCAGTGCGACCTCTGCTTGTTCATGTTGCCCTGTGACTGGTATGATCTCATTCCCTGAGGGCGTTGAGACGATAGTTAGTAATGCACTCTCGACCTGTTCATGCTGCCCCTGTTCCAGGTATAAGTCGGCCAGCGCCAACAGGGCTTCACCCGAGAGCTGGTCCTGCTCGCTTGCCCGAAGTAAAACCGCCTCAGCCTCTCTATGATCACCAAGCTGACGATAACTTTCAGCAAGTCCGAGGGTAGTCCCTGGATTCCAGGGTGAGATTAGCGCTGCCTGCCGATACCATTCGTTTGCCTCTTGGTACTGTGCCCGGTGCATGGATAACTGACCAAGGGCCAGGTAGCCATCCGTAAAAGTGTAATCAACCCGAATCGCTGCCAATAAATTTTCCTCAGCATCTTTCATTCTCCCCTGTGCCATATGCACTTCGGAAAGACCTAGATAGGCATCTGCATCGCTTGGTGTGTTCTCGAGTGCCTGCAGATATATCTCTTCCGCAGCTGTCAAGTCGCCGATGCGAAAATATGCCCGGGCTAATGCATTAAGTACTGTAGGATTCCCGAGATGGTTATCCAGAAGTTCCTCAACAACCCGAGCCGACCTTTGCAAATCCCCAATTTGAAATAATAGTTCTGCCAGAGGTAGTTGCAGTTCTATCGAACCGGTTGAACTAGCTATTAGATCTTCTATCAATCCCCTGGCAAGGTCTGTTTGGCCTGATCGGAGAAGTACTTCTATATACCCAATATTCGCAGGTGCCGATTGTGGGTTCAGAGTTAGCGCACGATTGTATGCCTCACCAGCTAACCTGTTTTGATCTTTTGCGAAGAGCAAGTCTCCAAGGTTGCTATAATAATCTGCAAGGATTGAAGCTGGCAAATTGTTCCTTTCAGCCAGAGAGATTTGTTCTTGGAGAAAAGCAATCCCAGCATCAAGCTGCAGTGTAAGCCGATATATTAATGCCAGGGCAAGGACATCATCATGTTGAGATTGCCCTTCTAAAGTCTGGATTAATTCAGCCAAATTTGTGATACCAGCCGTCAACATCAAGTTGAGGGCAGGGCTTTCAGCAATTGACTCTGATCCATAAAGCTCTCCGAACACGACCGAGCTATTACTGACAGTGCTATTTGCGAGCCTGATCTTCACTTGAAGGGGTTGGTCAGTTTGTGATTGAAATACATCGACTGCTTCATCAAGGTATTGGGCAGCCAGCTCCACTTTGCCCATTTTTTGATACAAATCTACCAGGCTTATGTAACCATCCAATCGAGTTTGATCTAATTGAATTGCTTGCTTGAATAGGTCTTCTGCAGAAGCGGAGTCATAACGCCGGTAAAAGGCATTCCCTAATTCGATCAAATGCCAGGCATTGTCAGGATCAAGCGCTACAGCAGTTTGAAAAGCTGGCATTACTCGGTCCACCAATCCTAATTCTTCATAAGATGAACCAAGCAGATTGTAGATAATCGCTTTCATCTGTTCGATTTCGCCCTCACCTAGCTGCACAAAATCTATGCCTTCCCAATAACCTTGCTTGCTTCTTTCAAGCATTTCCATAGCTGTCTGATAAGCAGTAATGGCCATTGGTGTCGCTCCGAGATCCAGGAATTGATTTCCTTGCAGCATAAATAGATGTGGTTGATTAATCGTAACGTCCAATTCGACGTCAGCAAGGGCTAATGAATCGCCAAGTGTAGGTAGTTCATTCGAAAGGTTGTAGAGAGAGTAATAAGCTCCGATATCATAAGGATTGATTTCTAAAGCCTTATCAAATGCTGCTGCGGCTGTGGTGGTTTCACCTTTTTCAAGCATCAGATTTGCTGCGTGAATATATGCCAACAAATTGAAAGGGTTATTGCGTAATACCTTCAGTATCGCTTCTTCAGCATCTTCTAAGCGGTTGGCTCCCAGTAATGTGCTTATTTTGGAAATCTGCGCTGGGGCACTATCTGTGATTTTCAAATCCTGCATCCAGATCAGTTCGTTGTGTAGCTCTATTGCCTGGTCATATTTGCCCTGCTCCAGCAGCAGATTTGCCTGGTGAGGTATAAACACTTCACTATAACCAGGATTATTTTGCCGGGCCTCTTCTAGGATCTTCTCGGCTTGATTAAACTCCCCCTGGTTCTGCAAAGCTATGGCTAGTTGAATCTGCAATGACATACTATCCCTGATCTCGAGGGATTGGCGATAGTGGTTTTCGGCCAAGTCATCCTTATTTTGTGATCGCCAGTGGTCTCCGATAATCACAAGCCGGGGTGCCTCATCCAGGATCGATCTAGTTGCAAGACGGTATTCAGCCTCCGCACTATTCACCTGTTCCAGACCGGCAAAGGTGTCACCAAGTCGCCAGTGATAGACGTTTGCTTCTGGTGCCATCAACACTGCCTGCTCATAGGCTTTCTGGCTGGCTTTCAAATAGTTCAAACCTTGATAGACACGACCAATCTGTTCATAAACCGAAGCGGATGGTACGACAGATGCAATTGCTTCCCACTGTTCCAGTGCCTGATTGGTTTGACCACGCATGCGGTAAACCATGGCAAGACCGGCTTGCGCAAGCATATCCGAATCATCTTGCTGTAATGCTGCTCGGAAGTACTCCTCAGCTCGATCTGGATCATAAATATTCAGGGCTGTTAAACCTCGAATACTATCGTTTACTTGTGGAATTTGGTTTACTGCGTATAACGAGTAATCACCATCATCCAAGACCCATTCAAACCAACCATTTGCCAGTTGGAACTGGCAGTTGAGGTTATCGTCCGTACGAACTATTATGTAATCCACTCCATAACGCAGTAAAATCTGGATTGAATTTTCAGTCAGATAGGGAGTGTTGAACAAATCATATTGATCTATCATCCTTGCTAAGGCGATGTCCTGCTGGTCAGCGGGGAATGACTCACTCGTATTGTTGACACGATGGGCAATAATGCTGGCGTTTGAAATATAGGCCGGGATCGTCACGCTCATGCTCTGATCTGCAGCAACCATTACCTCCTCCGTCGAAACTAAGCGAGAAAGGGTTGCTAACAATTGTGTTGGCTGAGGGTATCGGCTAACGAGGGTGGTGTAATGGAGTTTCTCCCGCAGGTTGGCACGTATGGATCCTTGTAATGGTAATACTGCGATGACCAATAAGATTACTGGAAGCCAGCCATCCAAATACATTGAAAGGCTTGGGCTTCGAAATAAGAGTCTGAAGATCTTTGAAACCCATTTACATATACTGATAAGAACCAATGTGATTATCACCGCGTAGGGCATCATCCAGGTCAAGCGATAGAGGATCCAGGGCATCACTAGTTTTCCCATCAAGGGGGTTAGGATCGGGTTAAATAAAGCGATGACGACAGCAAAGTTTACGCCTACCGCGAGTTGCGCGCCAAGGTTCGATTTGATTCGCCAGAGTAGAACTAGGCTCAGCAACAATGCCAGGAAATAAGGTGGATCAAGGATGATGGAAGGATTCGAAATGTATCGATCTAGACTGAAAACTAAAAATTTCTGGCGGATAGAATTTTGCGAATATCGCCATATCAGGAATGGGTTTGTTGTTGTGTCCACGTCCTCAGGTTCTAGCCTAGATAAATCTGGTAGAGGGCCAACCCAGTCAAGTGTTGGCAGGCGAATGAAGGGGAGTGCCGGTGCCTGAACAATGTTGACTGACCAGCCTTCAAAGCTAGATGGAAAAGTTGGGGCCATCGGCATTACAGTAAGAGAGAACACTAACAATACCAAAGGCAAGACCAACGCGATCACAGCAATTATCCCGGTAAGACTTACCCTAATCCAGGCAAGACGGGAACGGAAGTTGAGGAGAAGGTGCACCCCTCCAAAGCCTGCCAATCCAATCGTAAGCATTGCTGAAATTAGGGGGTGAATTCCAGAAACGGCAAATGAAGTCAACGCAGCAATGATCCATATGCTGGGTTTGCCTTCTCTGATGTAATGAATGACCAACCCAAATGCTATGGGTAGCATTGTAAGAGTCACCGTAAATTTATCTGCGTTGGTTCGCAATAGGAAGAAGGTGCTGTCATTCATAAATTTGAAGAATGGAGCTGCTAAATAAACCAGCATTTGGATGCATGCAGCAACAAGTCCAGATCGGCGGCTACCATTTCCAGCAGCTTTGCCAAGGAAAAATACCGCTAATAATCCCCACAATGCAAACATGGAACGGGAGGCGTAGATTCCTAAATCAATCGGAGTGATATTTGAAAGTTGAGCCCAGAGCGTCAGTAAGGGGATGAACTGGTTGAACATGACACGTAGACCAGGTGTGAGACTACTGCCAAACATTGGATCATCCAACCCAAATGGTTTGCCTGAAAAGCCGTCGTTGACTAGGCTCATGTAGGTAATCAAATCTCCATCAATCGAGGCTGATGTTAAAATCGGCAAGAGTGTAAAAAATGCGATTACCAATAATCCGACTAGAACGAGTTCATCGACTGTCCACGGTTCGATTTTGGGTAATTTAATTTTCCAATTGGCAAATTGAAAAAGCAGGCAGGCAACAATGATGATAGTTGTTGTAGCTAACCAACCAATTAATAAGTCCATATAGGTGCGGTGTAACACCATAACAAATAGGCCTGGCAAGGAAAAAGCAGCCATTCCTACGGGCAGTGATAAAGCCAAACGCTCTAGAAATTCTAGGGGATGAAAAAACCTAAAAATCGAAGTGAGTAAGTATCCAGGAAGGATCAGGATAGCTAAGAACACCCACCAACTGGCAGCTTGCATTGGAATCTTTTTAGGAAGACCAGTAATGGTCAACAGAATAAAAAGCGAGAGTATTGTTATTATGGAAACTTCGAAGATGAATGAGGCCTCCGAGCGATCCTCTCCCCCATCTTTCGTAATACCATTCATTCGATTTCTAGTTATTTTGTAGAAGGTTGGCCATACGCGACATTTCATCTGAGCGAAACCTTGTTACATTTTGCTATTGTCTAAAAGCTCACATAGAGGACAAAATCGGAATTCTTCAAAAAGATTTCGCAATTTTCTTTCCAAATGTCTACGTCCAGTATACTGAACCAACCTTTCCCTCATCGTTATCTGGTTATATCGGTGGTTGATATCTAATTCCCATGGATGAATATACATGATGGCTGGCAATCCCTTCTGGTTTGTCTGCCTGATGAAACGCCGGATTAACGAATATGGCAAGACACGGATATATAATCCTCCGGAAAAAGGGATTGATATGCGCCCTAAACGGATCACTGATAGGGGGAACTCCACCAGCTTGCGTTGATTCGGTCGATGGGGAATACGTAGACAGTCCGGATAACCATAGAGGATATTGCGGGTTGGGAAGAAACTGCTATCATAGCGAAAGCCCTTCTTCTCCAATATTTCCAAAGCCCATAGGGATGATTTGTTGATCGAAAAATAGGGAGCCCGGTGACCTTGCAGCGGTGTACTCACTAAAGGGCTGATTGCATCAATTGCTAGATCTAATTCTTGGGCAAATTGGTCTGGGGAAAGGTGGTGGATCATGCGATGCCAATATCCATGAACGCCGATCTCATGCCCCGCGGCATCAATCTGACGCACCAGGTCAGGATGCTCTTTAGCAACGCAGCCTAATATGAAAAAAGTAGCTTTTACCTGGTATTCATCGAGCAATCCTAACAGCCGAAGCGTGTTTTGAACTACACGCTTTTCAAAAAGATACCATTGTTCGCGACGTGCGCTGGTGCTGGTGACGCCCTGATACCAGTCCTCCAAATCCACAGAAAAAGCATTCACAGGGTGTTCCCGATGTGAATTTGGGACGATTTCAAGCGACATACCCCAGATCCTTTAACCGTTCGCGAAGGATCGCTTCATCATCTGCATCTAACCCCCGATTTATTTTGTCTTTATCCTCCCAGGCAGGCCCATACTCAGGCTGGGGCAGATCCGCCCTGTGACTCAAGCACTCTGTTAATGGACGACCATCCATATGTTCGGGAATCTGCAAACCCATCAGATGTAAAAAGGTGGGCGCTAAGTCTTCAAGCTTTGCCCCATGAATTTTAATTGATTGAATAGGTTGTCCCCATCCAATCAAGATTCCATTCATTCGGTGTGTACCCGAGATACCTCTTGTTATGGGTGCAAAAACCCGATTGTCTCCGAATTCGTACTCGCCGAATCCGAAATACTCTAATTTACGCGGAATAAAAAGAATGTCGGCAGCATTTTGCATGGCTGCCCCATGGTATATTTCCTCTTTTCGATATATATTTTCAATAACTAACAAATTATTGGAAGGGTCACGCAGGCGACGCAACCGGGAGATGAGTTCAACAACAGTATTCTCAAATTCCTCACCTGCTTCAATAATGCCTTGGGGTTCACGCCCGCAAACGTTGATACGAATCTGACCAATATTGCCAAAGGAATACGCTTTGGTCCGATGCCAGTCAACATCGCTGAAGGACAAGAAAAGTGCCTTTAGAAGACTTCTCCCCTGACCGCGCACAACTGCCCGCTTGAACCGACCCAGACCAATACGCATCAAGAAGTCATAAATGCGCATGGGTGATATACCCAGTTGGAATAGATTCCTCTTTAATCTTGCTTGAGCGTTTGGTTTAAGCTTTAAGAATCCTTCCTGCAAGAGCCAGGTATTGACATGAATGAAGCAGTGAAGCGGACCAAATCCATGATCTGACATGATCCAAAGAGCAGTGTCATCTGTAATTTCTTCAAGCAGTTCACCTAGAAATAAATCCATTCGGCGGTATATATTGAAGATACTGTTCTCATAGTGTGAACTGTTCTGTGGGTTGTAATGAGCATGTTCTCGTCTCATATATTTCCACATAGCATGCTGAACGACATCGGTAGCATTGAATACCATCATTGCGAAATCCCATTCGCTTCGTTTTATCAATTCAGTCCACAACTTTTGCCGCTGGTCAATCGCCTGATCTAATTGGGCCAGAAAAGCATCGATCCCCTGTTGCGAATACGCTCTACCAGGATCGGGATAAACGATATAGCCAGGCAAATTCGATAGGATATCCGCTGCTAATTCCTTGGGATGCGTTGCCAACTTAACACCAGGTAACCCTGACACAAGAAGGCCATTCACCGGTTCAGGGGGATATGTCATGGGAATGTTAATTGCTAAAACACGTTTACCCTTATGGCTGGCAATTTGCCATAGGCTGGGTCGCGTACATGATTCAGCAGTCACTGGAGAAAAATCATAACTACCTGGCCGACGATATACCCAATCAAATATAGAGTGCATTCCTGGATTTGTTCCAGTCATGAACGTACTCCAGGCTGGACCAGTTACTGGAGGTATCGTACTCTGCAATTCTCCCCAGGCACCCTCTTTCATCAATCGGGCAAAAGTTGGTAGGAGCCCCGCATCTACCCATGGGGAAATCAAATCGAAAGTAGCCCCGTCAAGGCCAATGACCCAAACACGATAGCTCATTCTGTTGACTCAACTCCTTCTTGTGAGCGATTTAGGTTTTCTATGCGCCATTGTAAGATGGCAATAGTTTGGGCCAAATCTTTGTTATTCCTGGAAAGGGTGGAAATAAGAATTGATTGGTTTAACAAGAGAATGACACAAAACAACATAGCCAGTCCAAATATTAATGATGGCGCATATGAGACGTCAAAAAAACCCGCAATTAAATGGACAATCCGTTCAAAAAGAGTGAATATAAAGAACACAGTAGTTGCCACCATCCAAATCAGTGCGTAAGCTGGACGGAGCTTGCCATAATGGATTAACATCCATACAAAGCCAATCAACGAGATACTGATTACAAGGATGGTTATCTGCTGAATTACTGGCATGATAATACTCCTATCTCACTGCTTCGATTGCCTCCAAAGCCTCCTGATTTATTGTCGCTGCTGGTTTAGTAGTAATGCGAGAACGTGCTGCCAAGACACTTAGAGTGACTTTGAAGGCATAATAAAAGGCTCTCATGGCGTTGATGGATGAAACCCCTCCCTGACGAGAGCGCATAATTGTTGGGATTTCTGCTATCCTGAATCCTTCTCGTTTCAGCAATACTCTTGCATCAACCTCTGGATAATCTTGTGCCAAATTGCATGCCAAAAAAGCAGCAACCTTGTGATTCATGGCCATGAAACCTGATGTGGGATCGGTTACCTTATATCCAGACAAAAATGAAGTCAGCCAACAGAACAACAAGATGCCAATTTTTCTAGGCTTTGATACTGCTGGGGGGATAGCATCTCCACAAAACCGAGAACCAATTGCAATATCAACCTCGTTATTCATCACCGGTTCTAAAAGGAGCGTGATTTCTTTGGCAGGATGTTGCCCATCACCATCCAAACGAACTATGTAATCCGCTTTTTCAATAGTGGCCAACCGTAGACCAGTCTGAACGGCTCCCCCTATCCCAAGATTATGTGGAAGTTGGAGTACATTTGCCCCATTTTCTCTTGCTACCTGAGCAGTAAAATCCCTAGAGCCATCATCCACGACGACTAATATTGCGCCTGGCAGATACTCTATAACTTCACTTATAACGCCCCCAATATTGGCAGCCTCATTATATGCAGGAATCAATACTAACAGTTTCATAGTGCATATCTCCTACAAGTTCAAACATTTTATGCACCGTTGACGAGACGAAGCAATCTCCCAATTGCCCAGAACAGGACCGTTTAGTCTCCGCAAACGACTCCCCCACGCGATGAATTAATTATATATTCCAAACACGCAAGGCTTCGCTCGGACCCCTTTTTCCAGGTTTGCTGCTCAGCTTCATCGACCTGCCTACTCAGACTGCTTGCGGGGGACCTTCCTAGTGATACCCATTCGCCTAAAGATCGAATAGATACCGTCTGTTGTATACTTCACCTTCCATTGCTGTTCGATCCAGTTGGCAACTTCCTTGGCGGTATAAAAACGCCCAGTATCCACTTCTTGGCGCAATTTCTCAAATTGCTCAGTGCTCAAGAATGCTGGTTTCCCAGGACCACCACCGGGTGTACGTTGGAGTACTTCTTTCAAACCTCCTCGCCGATACCAAGCTACCCATCGCTGCAGAGTTCGATAGGATGTACTCAAGAGCTCGCTCACTTCTTTTAACGACTTGCCCTCTCGCAGTAACCAAAAGGCGTGTAGTCGTGCCCGACGAGCAATATTATCCTCTGTTTGATAATAGCTACGCAGCTCTTTCGTGCTCTCCTGCCATTCAATTTCTAGTGGACGCCCTCTTCGGTTCATCTTTCTCTTCTCTTGCTCCATGATGAATTGCATTATACGTCATATGTATATCAGTTAGATATTAGATTAATTACGTATATTTGTGATTTCATTTAAACCCCTATAACAATACGTATTTTTAAGGCAAAGCCTTCATCTGGATAAATC
Organism: uncultured Anaerolineales bacterium; assembly: GCA_964458115.1. Classification (GTDB taxonomy): domain Bacteria; phylum Chloroflexota; class Anaerolineae; order Anaerolineales; family UBA11858; genus NIOZ-UU35. The sequence continues at coordinate 22,039 of CAYWIC010000029.1, forward strand.
AATACATCAACTATACTGTTCGTATTGCTAAATAAGGAATTGGATTTTTCCCTATGGGAGTTTTTTAACACCTAGTAACGGGGGTATTATTATTAACGCGTTATATACACCCTCCTGGTTTCACAAGATGAGAATTCCCCCATTGAAAAATTACTTAATAATAACCAATATCTTCGCCAATTAAGGTAAAGAAAGGTGCACGTTACCTAGATCAATTGAATCAAAAAGACCACCCTCAGATTGGGTGATCTCTTTGATGGCGATCCGTGGGACGGCGAAATCAACTCGCCATCCCACGACTCCGGTGCTCATGCACCGGAGAAAACAAATTCTCCCTAGCGGGAGTATCTGCATAACAGGGCGTTCCCCTTATGAGACGATAATTTGTAGGTGCCCCTACAGAGATCTGTTCCGAACTCCGCATATGGAGAAAATGTCATGTCATATTACTTTTGAAGAATAATTTTGAACACGAAAATCATCAAAAAACGTTGGAATTTCCTAATTGTATGGTATACACCATCTTTCCAATTATATTTTTATTAACCCTTTACTACATGGCAAGCTGCTTGATGGTTGCTTCCGATCTTGATCAATTCGGGGTCAAATTCTTCACAAATATTAATTGCATGTGGACATCGGGGGTGGAAAGCACAACCAGAAGGCGGGTTGCTGGCATCAGGAACACCTCCTTTGGTAAGTATGCGATCTTTTCTATACTGTATGCTTAATGAAGGAGTAGATGAAAGTAAAACCTGAGTATAAGGGTGTTGGGGACTGTTGAATATCGAATCAGCCAAACCATATTCAATAACCTTGCCTAAGTACATAACCGCAATGTAATCACTGACATGGTGAACCATTGTCAGGTTATGTGAAATAAACAAGTAGGTTAGATCAAGTTCAGCTTGTAATTCCTGTAGCAGAGTGATGATCTGAGCTTGAACAGAAACATCAAGCGCGCTGGTTGGCTCATCGAGAGCAATGAACTTGGGCTTTAGTGATAAAGCACGGGCGATTGCAATCCTTTGTAGCTGGCCGCCCGAGAATTCATGCGGGTAGCGATATATATGATCTTTGTCCAGGCCAACTTGGTCGAGTAAAACCAAAACCTGCTGGCGAATTTCTTCGAAATTCATTTTGGTGTGCGTTCGCAAAGGTTCGCTGATGATATTATGAATACTCATTCGAGGGTTTAAAGAGATGAATGGATTTTGAAAAACCATTTGCATCTCTCTCCGTTTTTCCCGCAGAGTCCTTCCAGACAGCTTTACTAGATTCTCCCCTTCAAAGAATATATCTCCAGAAGTTGGCCTAATTACCTGTAAAATGCATCGCAAAAGTGTTGTTTTGCCGCAGCCGCTTTCGCCCACGATACCGAAGGTTTGCTTGGGATAAATTGAAAAAGTCACATCCTCCACTGCGCGGACCACACTGGTTTTTCTTTCGAGCAGGCTAATGTGTTTAATGAAGTTCTTGTTTAGCCTATCAACCCTCAAGAGAGGTTCTTTATCAACGTTGTTCATTATCAGCGAACCTGTTCGCCTTCGTACAAGAAACAGGCAACTTTGTGATCTTCATCCAGTAATTTCATGTTGGGTGCTTTATGATTACAAACCTGCATTGCTTGGGGGCAGCGTGGTGCAAAAGGGCAACCAACCGAGCGTTTAAGGTTGCTTGGTAGCTTCCCAGGAATCATGGATAGCTTTTGGCCGCGCGCCTCAGGATTTGGACTAGCCTCCAGCAATGCCCTGGTATAAGGGTGCTTTGATTCATGTAATACTTTGTCAACTGGTCCAGTTTCCACATCATTACCAGCATACAAGACGGTAACAGATTTACATGTTTCAGCAACGACAGCCAAATCGTGGGTAACCATGAGAATTGTGAGTTGTTCGCGTTCCCTTAATTTTTGCAGCAAATCCAGTATCTGAGCTTGGATGGTTACATCCAGATCGGTGGTGGGTTCATCTGCGATCAACAAATCGGGATTGCAAGATAGGGCTAAAGCAATTGCAACGCGTTGTTTCATGCCTCCACTGAGTTCATGGGGGTAAGATTTTAATATCCTGCCAGGATTGGGTAGTTCAACAATATGTAGTAGCTCATGAGCTTTTTGGGTTATGGCAGATTTCGTCAGTTTTTGGTGCTGTTTAATTACCATTGCCATTTGCAGTTCAATGGTAAACAAGGGATTGAGGTAAGCAGATGGATCCTGAGATACCATTGAGATGTGCTGTCCCCGGATGCGCATCATCTCTTTTTCCGACTTTCTGAGAAGGTCGTTGCCCTTAAAGAAAATTTCTCCCGATGTGATTTCTCCCCCAGGGGGTATCAATCTCAATATTGAGAAACTGGTGAGGGATTTACCGCACCCAGTTTCACCAACAAGTCCCATAAAATCGTTCTTCATGATCTCAAGGTTGACACCATTTAGAATGGAGGCTTTTCCAGCATAAGTATTAAAATGGAGGTGCAGGTCCTTTACCGAAACCAGAGGCTGAGACTTCATCCTTGCCTCCTTGACTGAGGGTCAATGATGTCACGCAGCCCATCCCCTAATAGATTAAACGAAAGTGCTACTAGGAGAAGGACGATACCGGGATAAAGGGCGAACCAGGGTGCATTTGAAAAATAAGTACGGGCAGAAGTGAGCATGTTGCCCCAGTCGGCTTTTGGGGGTTGGATGCCTAAACCAATGAAACTCAGAGCTGAGCCCATCAATACAGCTGAGCCCATGTCCATAGTGGCTTGAATAATTGAAATCGTAATTACATTGGGCAAAATGTGTCGGACAATTATTGAAAAATTACTTACCCCAGATGCCTTGGCAGCTTCCACAAAGGTTAATTCCTTGACAGAAATGGTCTGGGCACGGACAAGGCGAGTATACTGAGGCCACCATGTGAGGGCAATGGCAATCATAGCATTTGTGAAACTGGGACCTAAAGCTGCACTAATTGTTATTGCAAGCAGCAGGGAGGGGAAGGATAAAAACATATCGGTGATCCGCATGATGACCTGACCGATCCAACCGCCATAATATCCGGCAATGGCTCCAAGCGGGATGCCGATGACGCAGGCAATCATGACAACCAAAAAGCCTAGCGTTAGCGAAGGCCGCCCCCCGTACAAGATGCGGGCAAATAAATCCCGGCCCAAATCATCTGTTCCTAAAGGGTGCTCTGGACTTGGAGCTTGTAAGCGGGTGCTCAAACTTGGGAGCCCTTCGCCCTGCTCTGGGTATGGGGTAATAAAAGGGGCAAACACAACGCCTAATACAATGATAAAAATAATAAATAAACTAGCTAAAGACAAATAATCTCTTTGAAAAACACGCCACATGAGGGCATATTCTTGAAACCTGATTTTCAGTCTATTAGACAGCGAAGAGCTTGTCGTATTCAATGATTCTCCAAAATTCTCTTACTCAGCTACTTGTGGGCACGCAAGCGTAGATATTTTCGGGGTTTCACCAAAAATATCCGCGCCATCCTTGGCTAAATAGATGCTCCGAAAATATTACTCAATGGCAATACGCGGATCAATAAAAGCTTGCAGCATATCGAGCAAAAAATTTACAATCACATAGAAAACAGAGACCACCAAAGAAATGGATACGATCACTGGGAAGTCAAAATTCAACACTGCGCGAGTTAAATAACTGCCCAGACCAGGCCACAAGAAGATGATTTCTACTAGGATTGCTCCCGTTATTGACCAAACAAACGCCAGGCCCAGAACCATCAAAGTGGGAACAATCGCATTTTTTAAGGCCAGTCTGTAATAGATCAATTTGGGATCTAATCCAAATGCCCAGGCCATGGTGATGTATTTCTGTTCCATCACTTCGATCATGTTCGCCCTGGTCAGGCGGATGGCAAGCCCGATGCTTGCACTTGCTAGCACTATCCCAGGAAGAACGAGATGAAGAAGCGCATCTTTTAAAGCAACCCAATTCTTGGTTAGAAATGAGTCGATTATGTAAAAACCCGTGATCGTTTCAATCGGGTTAAATAAACTGATGTTCTGACTTACTCTGCCCCCCAAGGGTAGGATTTTATATTTTTCTACAAGCAATAATTGCAGGAGTAGAGCGAGCCAAAAGACAGGAGTGGAAGCATTAAAAACCGCAAAAAAACGAACTACATGGTCGAGTATCGTATTTTTCTTTGTTGCTGATAGCACTCCTAAAGGGATACCAATGATTACAGCTAGGAACATGCTGAAGAAAACGAGTTCAAGGGTGGCGGGGAGAAATATTCGGATATCTTTGATGATGGGTTGGTGAGATTTGATAGAAATTCCAAAATCCCCCCGAATTACCTGACCAAGATAGATAAAATATTGCTGGTAGAGGGGGCGATCTAAACCCAATTGGATAGAGGTTAATTCTACTTGTTCGGGTGTTGCTCTAGGCCCTAGCCATAAGCGCGCGGGATTTGATGGCACGAGTCTGGCGGTGATAAATGTAATCACAGTCACCCCAATTACCACAGCAATGGCTAAGATGAGTCGTTTTATTACAAATTCAAATTTCCTCAAGGTTGTATCCTAATAACTGTTAAGGGGATTACCCGATATGGGCAATCCCCTGTATTATATTAGATCTCCTAGACCTTAATTTTATTCAGTTGAAGAAAGGATCAACTTGACAGAAGAGAAGTAGATCTAATCTTACTCTGAAATCGTCAGGTCGTGGAAGAAAACCACATTGGGATATGCTGGGTTATCCACAAATCCTTCCACTTCGGCATTGTAAACCCAAATTTGCGGAACTACTGCAGTAAGAACTGCCGGACTCTCTTCAACCAAAATCTCTTGGGCAGCCACAAATTTCTCAGTAGCCGCATCTCGATCAGTAGCACTTAATTCAAAGCCATCATTGATGAGCGTATCAAATGCTGGATCGCAGAATCGCGAGAAGTTTGTCCAGGCATCTCCATCACATGAGTAATCGTAGTAAAGCACATCATAGGGATTAACATAAGTCAGATACCAAACCATTGGCGTAATATCTTGCGCGCTGGTGGGATCAGAATCAATCCGTTCAACCATCGATTCGTAGGTCATCGCCTGAGGAACAGCCGTAATTCCCAGTTCGTCCAGAGGGAAGGTCCATAGTTCCGCAGCCCAGACCTCTGCCGCAAAGTCCGCCATATAGGTGATTTCCAACTCGAAACCGCCATCAGGGTATCCTGCTTCTGCCAGGAGTTCGCGCGCTTTATCGAGGTCATATTCGTACTGGGGTAAGTCTTCGCCATATCCCCACATATGGGGTGAGATCACACCGCGCGGCTGGGTATAGTAACCACCGGTGCGCTCGGTGAACTGATCGTAAGGGAAGCTGTAAGCAAGGGCCTGGCGCACTAATTTATTGTCCAGCGGGGGTTTGGTGGTGTTGAGATTAAAAGCCATAACGGCATAGGATTCTGTTGAAGAAACCTTGAGGTCTTCGTTGGCTTCAGCTTCACCAAGTTTATCCGAAGGCCAATCCCGGTAAAAAGTAGCATCACCGCTTTCCATCATTTGCTCAGCCACAACCGAATCTAAAACTATTTCAAATACTACTTTGTCATATTGGTTTTCAGACCAACCACCCCAATAGTCATCAAATTTCGTCATGATCAAGCGCTGGCCTTGATCAAAAGATTCAATCGTGTATGGTCCGGTGCCAACGCAGCGTCCTTCATCGAACCACTCTTTTGGTTGGTCAACAACTTTGGGGCTGATCATTCCAGCCACAAATGCGGACGAGGTGATGATGTCGAAAGGAGCGGGGAAGCTTAGTGTGAATTTGACATTGTACTCGTCAATCACTTCAACTTTTTCTATTGGGCCCCATAACCAGGCTGATGGCGAGAATTCATCAGCTGTGTAAAACTCAACGGTAGATTTGACAGCCTCGGCATTAAAATCTGCACCATCTTGGAATTTTACCCCTTCACGTAATTTGAAGGTCCATTCCGTACCATCATCACTGACTTCCCAACTTGTGGCCAACCCTGGCGAAAATTCACCACTGTTGGGATCGTAGTAAACCAAGTTTTCGTAGCACAATAAGGTAGCAGAAATCTCACTGGCAAAAGCATAACGCATATCAAGGTCAATGAAATCTTGCCACATAATGAAAGTAGCCACATTTACCTCGTCCTCTGCTGAGGCAAGCTCTTCTGCTGCAGGTTGATCGCCAGTATCTGCTTCACTGGCAGGGGCTTGCGCGCAACCGAGTAGACTTCCCATTATGACTAAGGCCATCAACAATAACATAAGATTTTTTAGAGACATTGTATCCTCCGGTTTGTGTAGTAAAAAATTGATTACGTCAAATAAATTTCGTAGTTTTTATTGACACCTCCTCTAAATTTGCTTGTTTGGTAGTTTAATGAAAAAATGGATCAAGGATTCAATTCCTCGAATCCAGGTCGGCATATGGATATGCTCATCGGGGCCATGAATGTTATCTGTAGGTAGACCAAATCCTGAAAGCAAGGAATCTAATCCGAGAATTTGTTTCATCAGGGTAGCCGCTGCAATACTGCCACCATCTCTGAAATAAACCGTTCTTTTTTCGAAAGCTTGTTCTAATGATTCAGCAAAAGTTTTAATTATAGGACTTGAAAGATCCATCACGTACGCTGAAATACCACCGCCAAAGCTAAGCTCCCATTCAACGGTAGTTGGCATATTCTCTTCCAGGTATTCTACTAATTGCTCGTGAACGGTCTCTGGCGTTTGCTCGGGTACAAGTCGGGTTGTTATTTTAGCTGTTGCTTTGGAAGGGATAATTGTTTTTTCTCCAGGTCCTGTGTACCCAGATACCAATCCATTGATTTCAAAAGTGGGCCTGGTTCCAATACGCTCTAAAGGCGAGAAACCATTTTCTCCCCAAAGCCGAGGGGCCTTGCATTTTTCTAAATAATACACTTCATCCATCGGTAGGCGGTTTAGCTCTTGATGTTCATTTACTCCTATTTTGAGCACTCTATCATAAAACCCTGGGATTGTGATCTTGCCTGATTTATCAAATACACCTGAGAGCAGGTCGGCAATGACCAACGCCGGGTTATGAATAACACCTCCATATACTCCTGAATGCAAATCATGTTCAGGCCCACTTACCGTGAGTTCAAAAGATGCAATACCTCTCAATCCATAGCTAATCGTTGGCATGTCAACATCAAGAAAACCTATATCTAGATTCAACACAAAATCGCTTTTTAGGTAATCTCGATTTTTCTCCAAGAAATTATCCAGGCTAGGAGACCCGATTTCTTCTTCTCCCTCGATCAAAAATGTGATATTGACTGGTAAGTTGCTTTGAGAGTAGATGGATTGCAGTGCCGCCAGAACAGATACAATCTGCCCTTTCATGTCGGAGGCCCCACGACCGAATAAGCCATCCCCTCGAACATGTGGTGAAAATGGCGGAGAGCTCCATGCGTTTAGGTTTTCCGCAGGCTGAACATCGTAATGCCCATACACCAAGACCGACGGCTTTTCTGAGTCATTATCATTTGTCTTGCCTATTACGACGGGATGACCTGCTGTCGGGATGATTTGGGCATCCCGGCACCCAATCGCGCTAAGTTGAGTACATAACCATACTGCGGCACGGTTTATCTCATCAGCGTAGTTGGGGTCTGTTGAAATGGAAGGAATCCGAATAAACTCTTCCAACAAAGAGAGAAATGCTGCTTGATTGTCCCTTGAATATTGAATAGCCTCCGAAATTTTTAACATAGCTAGTGTACAGGATCTTCAACTAAGCAAGGATTTCTTCAATGGGTACATAGTCAACATCAAAGCCGTAATAACGCGGCCCACACCAGGCTAATCCCTTCGGAGTGCGAAATATATCGTGACATTTAATGCCGATCACAGCGACTTCATGCCCGGTGTCGACCTCAGTATTTGTGAAAGCAATTCCGCTATTTTTGTCAACGATGGTGACCAGGTCTGGACTGCATACAAATGGCTTACCATCTATCCAAGTAACCTGGTTTTCATTTTTAAACCAAACCTCCATTATTTTTCCTCGATATTGATCTGAGCCTGCTATCGATGTTTTCCCAACCATGCAGCCTTCAATATCTGACCATTCTTTGTCTGTCACTTTACCTTCAAACAGCAACCATCCATTAGCAACATCAATAGCTGCTTGAACAGGGTTTTCTCCATTTTCTGCTGCAACCCGAATAGCGCGGCCCACCTCAAGGCTTTTTGATAAAGTGCCGGGGACAACCGTTTCTTTCATCGTGCGTCCATCAATTAAACTAGCGGCACAAAAGGCGCTGCCATAAGCTGCAATGCTGACATATTTCCCAATTCTTTCCATCATGGCAGAACTAACTGCTTCCTTCAAGATCATAACATCTCCCCACCAATCAACAATGGTTAGTGGAAATGGGGGGATATCTTTGATGAATAATGTGCACTGCATTTCCTCAGGGTAGGCACGACCTCCATAGTCTCCATCTACAACTGGCATACCCAGACGAATACCAGTGGCGAGGGGGACAATCGAATTTCCAGCACCAAGCTCAACGGGAACCATTACATCAATTTTCTTTCCAATGTAATCTTCTAATTCTTTTACTGCATAATCCACTGCAAGATGACCAAATTTGTAAGGCAAGCCCTTCTTTTCTGCATAGGCCTTGATCCCTTCCTCGGTATCTGGGACATCCTCAGAAATCGAGCCCGTACCATAAGTTGTGCAAGTTAATGCCTCATCTGGAATATCATTAAAATCTACCCATTCAATGGCAAATCCTTCATCTTTCAATTGATTTAGCATTTCTAACCCCCACACCAGACTGCCGCCCCCACCTGTCCCATAGAACAGCAAGCCCCTAAGGAAGTCGATAAAATCTTGGTCAGTTTCTAGTTTGGTGTAAGGCATTTCTTCTCCTTTATTTGTCTGAGTGTCGTACTTCTTTTATCATTACTTGGGTTCCGGATTGCTTTTCTTACTGTGGGTTAGCCCTAAAGACAAGAATAACTCGCAAACTTTTATTAAGATCATGTTTTGGTCCAGAACTGGAACACCATATCTATCAGCAGCTTTAGAAACACTCTCCTGTAGGCCTACCATTCCAGTACAGCCGGGGATGATAAATTGTGCATCTTCTTTCTCAATGGCTTGAACTGTTTCATCCACAAATTCGTCTATCAAACGTTCCGCATAGGATTCTTTACGTAATTCTAGAACATGGATTTCAACAGCTCGAACGGGGGAAGAATGCTCGACTAGACCATATCGGCACACCTGGCGCTCAATTTCTGGAATGCTTTGGTTTAGAACAGTTATTACAGATATCCTATCTGAGAGGATTGAACCGATATGCATTGAGGTGATACCTGGTCCTAAAAATAGCTTCCCAGTGATTTCCCTGGCAGCGAACAACCCTGGATCGGCCATGCAATCGATCAAAATGGCATCTTTATCGGCAACATCTGCTTGTAGTACTTTTTCGCAAATTTGCGGCACTGCTATTGCATCATCATATTCCGATTCAATGGATAAGGGGCCTTTGTCCAAACTGACTGCTGATACCTTGACAGAAGGGGAGCAATATTTTGAATAGACATCCGCCATTGTTTTGCCTACGCCTACTTCCGAGCTAGGGACAATCACCTCAATTTCAGCACTCAGATTAAATTCCCCTGCAATTTCTTCACAAATAATCGGCTCACCCAAAGTGTATCCCAGGGCTTCAACAGCTGGAGGGAAAGGATAAGACCGCTTGGAGTGGGATAACCCCATATCCACTAATACTTCGGCTAACTTGATTGCCGCTTGTGTGGGATCGATCACCGGAACCTGAATGTCCAAGGTTGCCAGTTCTTGCTGCACTAAAAGCGCGATCTTAGCAAACCCGCCGCTATCCACAATCAACCCATGTGCATCAGTGTCCTCTATGGCTGCCATTGCAGCTTTAAGGAATTTTCCTTCCACTCGATCTAAAATGCTTGGGACCACAGGCGTATTGATTGCCTGTACCGATACCAGTTTCTTAGCCAATTGATATTCTAGGACATTGTGTTTTACTACCGATGCGTTGCCTTTAGAAGTAGTAATTACTGTAAAATTATCAGCTAATAAGCAGGCAAGGTGTAAGGCTGTTTGCCCAATACCTAACACTGGAATGCCTGAAATTTGTCTGGAAGCACTCAGAAAGGGATCGCTAATGTGATCAATAATGATCGCATCGCTCCCATCCGTTTGAAGATACTTGATCGTTTCTAGTAATTGAGGTCCAATTACACTTCGAGAATAGTATGAATCAATAGGTTTTGCTGCCCCCGGTAAACCAACAACCTGAATCGTAGTCTCAACCTGCACAATGGATGCAAATGCTAATCTTTTCATCTCTAATAGATGATCATCCTCAGAAGGAACAATAATTGAAAGCTTGGACATGTTACTTCCTAAAAAAACCGGTGAAAGTGTTCGTTGGTGCCAACATTAAGTACCTACAACAATTTAGACAAAGCATCCAAATAAAAGCATAGTTTTACCATTTAGTATACAAGTTTTTTACAAATAGTCAAGTATTTTTGTGTTTTAGACTTCCTAAATTGACAATTTGTCTAACAGCTGCTAAAATGCTTCATATCAAAGGAGTAACTATGTCGTATTTTGAAAAATCGGGATTGCTGGATTTATTTGAAAGATTGGCTGAAGGGATTGTGGCAGTGGTTGGGCCGCATTGTGAGGTTGTTGTACACGATTTCAGTGATTTAGAACATTCGGCCGTCATCGTTGCTGGCAATGTGTCAGGACGTAGACCTGGCGCGCCAGTACCAGACCTTGAATTCATTTCCGACGAATTAGGAATTGATACACCCGATCAGTTGAATTACAGAATTAATATTGGCTCCAGAGAACTTCAATCTTCGACAATATGGATACGTGACACGGATGGCATCCCAGTTGGCGCAGTTTGCATCAATTTGGATTATTTTGAGCTCTCCCAGGCTTACAATATTCTCGATCGTATGACGGCCCTAACCCGAAAAAAGCCAGAACTTACAGTTCAAGATACCTGGGCAAAAGATATGGATGAATTGATAAACCTTTCGGTTACATCCTATTTGAGAGATAACGGGATCACGAGCGTTGAGGACATGACACAAAGCGACAAGCTGAGGTTAATTAAAGTTGTTGAGGAAAACGGCTTATTCAAGCTAAGGGGTGCTGCCACCCATCTTGCAGAGATCCTTAATGTCTCACGAGCCAGTATTTATAATTACCGAACCAATGTGAAGGAAAAAAATCTTTCTTGAGGACACCAATATGACCAAATAACATTGATGGGAAAACAAATCGATTCTCTTCAATCTGGTAAGAATTTTTAGGCATAGCTTTTTTAAAGCATAGGCCAAAAATGAATAAAGATTTATCACTAAGCAATATTTATCTGGCAAGACACAAAATCTCCAAAATTGCCAGGCAGACACCTTTAGTAAGTTCCCAGCACCTAACCAAAGTGTCTGGAGCAAACGTGCTGCTCAAACTTGAGAACATCCAAGGTACTGGTTCCTTTAAACTTCGGGGAGCTGCGAACAAATTATTATGTTTATCTGACGATGCTCGCAAACGGGGTGTGATCACTGTGTCCAGCGGGAATCACGGCAGGGCGGTATCTTTTGTTGCAAGGGGGCTGGGTGTAAAAGCCACAGTTTGCGTAGCCAAAACGGTACCTGAATATAAACAGCAAGCGATCAAAGCACTGGGAGCCGAATTGGTAGTTATCGGCGAAAACGCCGATGAGGCCATGGTGTATGCTGATGCACTCCAAGTTGAGCGCGGCATGACAATGGTTCACCCGTTTGATGATTTAGATATCATTGTTGGCCAGGGGACCATTGGCCTGGAATTGTTTGAAGATTATCCAGCTGTGGATACGGTGATTGTGCCATTATCAGGTGGGGGCCTAATGTCTGGAATCGCTTTTACAATGAAATCGATAATGCCAAAAATACATGTAATTGGGGTGTCAATGGACCGCGGACCAGCCATGGTGGAAAGCTTGAAGGCTGGTCGGGTTATTGATATTGTTGAGCAACCAACTCTGGCAGACGCTCTCGCTGGGGGGCTGAACAAGGATAATCGATTTACCTTCTCGATTGTTCAGCAGTATGTGGATGAAACGGTTTTAGTATCAGAAGGTGAAATAGCAGACGCGATGTGGTATTGCCTTCGCCAACATCGGATCATTGTCGAGGGGGGCGCGGCCGTCGGAATTGCTGCCTTGCTCTCAAACAAGGTCCAAAAGGTTGGCAGTAATGTTGTTGTCGTAATTAGTGGAGCCAATGTATCCATGCAGGTGTTAAAAATGATAATTGACATGGGAGATGACAAGATATGAAAAAACCGATAGTTGTACTAAATGAGAAGGAAATTCGACAATGTGTCTCGTTGACCGAGGAAGCATTAGTTGAAGTTTCTATAGGGTTCACTGCATTGGCTAAAGGGGAAGTCATTTTGCCCCCAATTTTACGTATCGACATCCCCGAATATCACGGTGAGGTCGATGTAAAGACAGCCTATATCCATCGGCTGGATAGTTTTGCTATCAAGATTGCAGCAGGTTTTTTCAACAACCGAGAACTCGGGATACCCACAGGCAGCGGCATGATGGTTTTGATTTGTGCAGAAACGGGCAATCCAATGGCAATTCTGCTGGATAATGGCTATCTTACTGATGTGCGCACTGGCATTGCTGGTGCACTCGCGGCCAAGTATTTGGCTCTAAAAGAGATAAGGGTTGCTGGAGTGATCGGTTCCGGCATGCAGGCTCGCTTTCAAATCCGTGCCCTAAGATTGGTGCGCGATTTTTCAAAACTGATGATCTACGGCATTGTTCCAGAGGAAGTTGATGCTTATGTAAAGGAAATATCAGCGGAATTAGATATTGAAGTAATCAAGGCAAAAGATCCTGAAACCCTTGTGCGGCAAAGTGATATTGTGGTGACCACAACACCATCAAAAGAACCCTACTTGAGAGCTGAATGGCTCCACCCTGGTTTGCACATCACGTGCATGGGGTCGGATTCAGAAGATAAACAAGAACTTTATCCCGATGTTTTTTCCCGGGCAGATAGGATTGTTTGTGATAGAAAATCACAAGTATTCCGCCTTGGAGAATTGCATCATGCGAAAGATGCGGGCTTGATTTCAGAAGATCAAGTTTTAGAGTTAGGTGAACTGACTTCTGGAATGAAATCTGGGAGAGAGTCGGAGGCAGAGATCACTGTTTGTGATCTGACCGGAGTTGGTATCCAGGATACTCAAATTGCACGCTTGGCTTATCAAAAAGCAACTGAACATCATTTTGGATTACCGGTTGAATAGGAGTAACGATGAAGAAGAATTTTTATACATTTATGCTTGAACGTGAAATGGGGATTTGGGAACACCAAGTTGAGTACAATCTTTCGGAGAGCGGCGTTCACCCAATGTCCACATTTGAGTTGTTGGGCAACGACCCCGAATTAATTAAAGAATTCCTAGATGTTAAGTTGAACTATCCTCCGACAAATGGTGACATAGAGCTGCGCGAAAGAATTGCCGCATTATATTCGGGAGCGATAGCTGAGGATGTAATTGCAACCTCTGGTGCTGCTCAGGCCAACTTTACTTCTATCCTTACTACTCTAGATCCTGGCGATGAAATTTTGGTCATGCTTCCTAACTATATGCAGATTTGGGGGGTGGCTAAGAACCTTGGTTTGGAAGTTAAGACATTTTCATTGCGAGAAGAGCTTGGTTGGGGTTTTGATATCCAGGAATTCAAGGCAACCGTCAACAATAACACGAAGCTGATTGCGGTCTGTAATCCCAATAATCCTACTGGTCACACCATGAACGCGGAAGAACGTAAGGCTGTGATTGATGCGGCGGCTGAGGTTGGGGCCTGGATACTTTCAGATGAGGTGTATTCCGGCGCAGAACATAATACCGATGTGGTCACGCCTTCTTTTTGGGGGCAATATGATCGAGTGCTCGCGATTGGTAGCATGTCGAAAGCCTATGCTCTGCCTGGTTTGCGGTTAGGCTGGGTTGTTTCCAACCCGGAGATGGCCGAAGCAGTCTGGGCGCGCCAGGATTACATTACGATTTGTCCAACCATATTGGCAAACAAACTGGCAGCATATGCGCTCTCACCTGATGTGAGAGAACGCATCTTGAGACGCACGCGGGAGTATGCTCGCAGAGGCTTTTCCAATCTACAACAGTGGGTGAATGAACATAGTGACATGTTGAGCGTGGTTCCCCCAAGCGCGGCCGCTATCGGATTTGTCCGCTACAACCGCGCGATCAATTCCAGTGAATTAGTGAACCGCCTGATCAAAGAGCAGCAAACTTACGTGGTTCCCGGTGATCATTTTGGCATGGACCATTACCTCCGCATTAGTTTTGGCCTCTCAGATGACTATGTTAATGAGGCTTTGCAACGGATTTATACAACGATAGTTTCCTAGTTTGTAAGCTTAATTTCGAGAAATAATAGGATGAAAATATGGACATAAATGAAGCTATCTATGGGCGTAGGAGCATTAGAAAGTACAAAGATGAACCAATCAACACCAGCGAAATAAATAAGCTACTGGAAGCAGCCAGATGGTCTCCAAATGGAGGAAATTGCAACGCTTGGAGATTCATCGTTGTGACAGATGAAGCACTAAAGAAAACGATGATAAATTTCATGCCAGGAATTAGCCAAATACCTGCAGCAATCATCTTGATATGCATTGACCCGCCCCAGAAACGAGTAAAAGAAGCAGCTCAGTTTATTCATATGGCCGATGCTGCCATTGCATCCCAAAACATTGCTATCACTGCCTATTCATTGGGCATAGGCAGTTGCATCGTAGCGTCATTTGCTGCCTTCGCCCTTCGAGCATTACTCAACATTCCTGAAAAAATTACCCCTTATATTGCCATCACTCTGGGTTATCCAGACGAATCGCCTTCACCACCACCTCGGCAAGAAATTGGTGAAATCTCTTTCTTAGATGCATATGGGAAATCGTGGGAATAATGGCAGAATCTCAACTAAATTTAACCACAGAACAATATTATGAACTCATTGCTTTTATTGTAACGAGTGCATATCTTATGTATCAAGGGGAACAATACGAAGAGTTATATCCCTCAATTCGATTGATGGATATTGCTTCCCGGCTTACGAATTACCTGATCAAGAACGATAGTTTTGATTGTGAAAGCTGGCCGCAAAAATTTTTAGAACACCTTGATGACTGTTTTTCAACATTGGAAAAAGACGAACAAGGTTTTATTGATTTTATGGAGAATTCAATCCTAGATTTAGCCACCAAAATTAAATCCCTGAACGAACAAGAATAAAATTGGATAATCTTACGTTACCTTCGGAAGGCGCTGGTGAAGAAATCCTGGCTACGCCTGCCGGTTGGAATCCGAGTTTAAATGAAAATTTGATCTTCATTAAGATTTGCTTTGTGAAAAGGAGGTTTCGATGTCATTTAACATCCGCAATAGGCAATTCCTAAAACTATTAGATTTCTCTCAACAGGAAATCCAATGATTGTGAATTCAACCGCCCATGAACAAAGATATGAGCTCAGGGGCGGTTGTAAATGGGCAGTATACTGTATTGTTTTTTTTGATCTCCCTATTCACATTAGCTGTTCCTACCACTATGGCTCAATTCCATTTTATCCCATTTGGGAATCCTTATCCTGAATTTTAGTTATAAAAAATTCGATCGTTGAACTCGAAAAATAATTTAATAAACCACCTACATCCTGACACGTGACATCTTAGATAATGACCGATGCAAATGCGAAATTCGTCCACACAATCTCCGATCCAGGTGGATTGGCATCAAGGTTGCCTCGCGGGGATATATGTAGGTGTGTTCATCCCCGCATACGCCTGAAATCCCAGATAGGGGTGTTGGGATAGACAGCATCCTCTCAATGGGGCCCTGGTTTTATCATTGGTGGATTTGCTTACTCGAATCAAAAAGACCATCCTTCTCGGATGGCCTCTTTGATGGCGAGTGCCCCCAGGGAGATTCGAACTCCCGTTTTAGCCTTGA
>CAYWIC010000030.1:0-37485 GCA_964458115.1 uncultured Anaerolineales bacterium
TAGGGGTGAGTGGGGTGCTGAGCACCCCACTCACCCCTAAATCTGGATAGTCCCACGGCGTTTCCCAGAGACCCCAAATTCAATCAATATCTTGAAACCCAAAACCGGGGATGTTATAAGGAACCCTCTTTACCCCTAATTTGATGCATTTCGTTCTGCGTAAATAATCAATCTATTTTCTCGATGACACCAAAAGATCTAAAATTTCGTCCCCAAACTCTCCCAATCGCCAGGGAACACTCTCTAAGATTGGTGCAAGTTCGGCCTTGGTTCCTGGATTTTGTGCGGCTAACTCAAAGAGCAGATCTTTGGGTAAAACAACGTCAGATTTTACACCAAAACCGTGCGCCTTCTGGATACGCCAACCTCGCAATAGATCAACACGCTCTAAATATCTATTGCTGGGACGCGGTTTGCGGGCCGGCTCAATAGGCTGGGCGTTAAGCCCCCGCCTAACGGATGCCAAAATCCCATCTCCAAGCCAATTTATCTGTCGTTTGGAAATACCGCGCAGTGAATCAAAGTCTTCAAACGATTCAGGACTCAATTCTGCGATCTGTAAAAGCGCCTTGTCGCAGATCACCTTGAACAGCGGTCGATCCAGTGATCGAGCTTTTCGATCCCTGAATTTGCATAACTCTTTAAGTACCGCGGCTTGCTGGGGATTGAGATCATGGGCACCTTTGATGCGGAAACAGTTCCCATTGTCATTACGGTGGTTCAACGAATCAACTTTACTACAACGTTGGAAATCTTCTTCTGCCAGAGGCCAGCGGCCACTTTCCTTAAGCTCTACTTCCATCAGGTCGCGCAGGGGTAGCAAGAAATGCGTATCAACCTGGGCGTACGTCATCATCTCCTTGGGGATTGGCCGCTTTCCCCAATTTGCTCGTTGGTATTTCTTGTTTACAGGAATGCCAAATCGATCCTCGAGGATCGACCCCAAGCCTACCGCGTTCCATCCTAGGATGCGCGCCGCGATCATCGTGTCGAATAAATTCGACACCGAAAAACCAAAATCCTGATGGAGGATGATCAGGTCGTACTCAGAGGCGTGGAAAACTTTCTCAATCCCAGAATTTTCAAAAACTGAAGCTAAAGGTGAAAGATCATCAAGCGCCAAGGTGTCCACTAAATAATCCGTCTCAGGCGTGGAAAATTGGATCAAACAAACCTGTTCACGGTAGGCATATAGGCCGTTGGCCTCCGTGTCTACAGCGATGTTCGGCTCACGAGATAACTCTTCAACCAGGCGCGCCAGAGATTTGGGGCGAGCGATGAAGATTGGATCGGGCAATTCGTCTAGACGCATGGGGTCCTATTATAGCCTATCTGTAGAAATGTTTCTCTAAGACAACTGCGTCGATGCCCCCGCGATAATACTCAGGCCAAGTGCCAACTCTTTGATACCCAAAACTTGAATACAGTCGAATGGCTGTTTTGTTTCCTACCCGGACACTCAACCGCACTCGCTCCACGTTCAACTCTTTCTCGCAGGCTTCCAGCAGAGCACTGCCGATTCCCTGCCGCCTGAAGGCAGGCAATACTCCAAACGTGGCAATCCACGCTAAATCCTGTGGATTACGCACCTCCCCCGCGATGAATCCCACCATCTTTTCATCCATCACCGCTTTGATTCGCACTATTCCAGGAAAAGACAACACCCCAATTACGTCCAACAACGGCCAGGCATCCTGCGCAAAGCAAACCTCTTCCAGATAGCGCAATTCCTTTAAATCGCGCCAGGTAGCTGGGATGATCTCAACCGAGCTACCTGGCATATTGGTTTCACGAAAACTCATCGCGTCGAATAGATATTACCAGGAGCAAGCACGGAAGCGCTGACTCCTTTAGGTGTGATCCTGCTATTCTACTCTTTCTGCCCTTTTATGAAATCACTGATCAGGCTGGTGAACTCCATCGGGAAAATGTATTTGGTTGCTTCAGACGAACCCAAATCTTTGAGCGTCTCGAAGTATTGCAAAGTCATAGTCTTGTGATCGACGCCCTTGGCCTTCTCGAAAATCTTCTCCAGCGCAGACGCATACCCTTCAGCTTGAAGTAGTTGAGCTTCTTTGGCACCTTCGGCATCCAGAATTGCAGCTCGTTTCAAACCTTCGGCCTCGAGAATGGCAGCCTGTTTCTGGCCTTCAGCCACATTGACTGCTGCGTCACGTTCGCCCGTGGACTCAGTGACCAGGGCGCGGCGCACACGCTCCGCGGTCATCTGTCGGTTCATGGCATCCTGGATTTCCCTGGGTGGGATGATCTCACGAATTTCAACGTTGGTGACTTTAACACCCCAGCGCTCAGTGACCTCGTCCAGACGTGTGCGCAACATACTATTGATATGCTCGCGTTCTACCAACACTTCGTCGAGCTGAATACCACCGATCACAGCGCGCAAGGTTGTCGTGGCCATACCCTGGGCAGCTGACTCGAAGTTACCGACCTGCAAGACGCTCTCGACTGCATCAAGGATCTTGTAATACCAGATGAAGTCAATCGAGATGCTGGCATTGTCCGAGGTGATGGCTGTCTGGTGAGGGATTTCGCGCACCTGCTCACGCAGGTCCGCACGTACGCCGCGATCAATGACTGGAATTAGGAAAACAATCCCAGGCCCCTTGGCGCCGACACAGCGCCCCAAGCGAAAGACCACCAGTCGTTGATATTCTGGAACGATCTTGATGGCGCTGGCCAACAACACCAGGGCGATAATGATCACGCCGCCAACCAGACAGGTGACAAACCCTCCGGCAGCGACTAGATCTTGAGCGAGAACTGAAAATAACATATTTACCTCCATAACTATATGGTTAACTTGATTGCTCAATTCTTATGGCATTATCTCAGTCAGGTTTTGCAATAAGTGTTGAGACTCGCTTACTTCTCTGGTTCTACTTGTAAAATGAACCCTTCACGTTTTATCACTTTGACGAGTGCTCCCTCCGAAATTGGTTTTTCGCTGTAAGCAGACCATAACTCACCGCTCACTTGCACGGATCCTTCATGGTGAATATCGGATTTGGCTTCACCTACAGCACCAATCAATGGGCCCAGGTCATGGGCTAAGGGAGCATCTCCAGCTTCGAGAGTTTTCTGAACGACAATCCAGAAAAACCCGCCTGCCAGAAGAGAGACAACGCTGGCCAAAACTGGATTGACAATCGGCTTCCACCATATCTCACCGCGAAACAAGAATACAGACCCAACGATCAAAGCCAGGATTGAAATCGCCAGGAAAACCATCCGGCGGGATTTGCGCACCGCGAAAATGAATGGGATCACTCCCAATATCAGGACACCTAATGCCCAGTAGTTGATCGGCAGGTTATAGACGCCCCATCCCGCTAACAGCAGGGCAAAAATGGCGCCAATCTCCAGAAAGCCGGTTCCGGGTGTGAGGATGGCCAGCAGGGCCATCGAAAATCCACCTACCAATAATAGATAGGCTAAATTGGGATTGAGTAAGAAATCGACCATAGGTTTGCAACCTCCACCAATTAGAGAGCCCTCTCGTTAGAGAGCTTTCTCATAGAAGCGGTATGTTTTGTAGACCTCCGCACCCATAAGCTCGATAGGACGGTTCATCTTGTCGTTATTTTCTAGTAGCCAACTCATTTCAGCGAATCGAATCCCCTTTTTCAACGCCTCTTGAGCAGACTCATAATAGAACAAGGCATCAACGCCGCGGGCGCGATATTCGGGGAGAACTCCCAAGGCAAATACTCGCACCCAATCGTAGCGTCGGCGCACCTTCCAATGCCAAACCATTTTTGCCAACGTCCACCACTCAAGGGTTCCAGGCCGGGGATATGCCAACCTCAGTGGATTATTGAGATCAGGGAGAGTCAAGCTAAAACCGACCGCTTCTCCATCGACTTCAGCTATGAAAACGAAGTCTGGGTCGATAAGAGGTTTCAATTCATCGCCCAGGGCATTGATCTCGGCATCCGTCATCGGCACAAACCCCCAATTGCGCGCCCAAGATGTGTTATAGAGCTTCTTCACGATCTCGACTTCGGCATCGAAATTGCGCATATTGATCTTACGAATTTTGATATCGCCGCGCGCTTTCACTTTTTCGACGACTCGCACTAATTTCTCGGGGAGTTTATCACCTCGTTCATAAACATCTGTGGCCACAGACCAGGCCCACAAGTCCATAGCTTTCTGGTAATCAGCCCCTTCAATATAATCCACATAGCGAGGCGGATTATAGGTCATTAAGATACGCGGCGGGTCGTCAAAGCCATCTACCAGCAGTCCGCACTCTTCATTTGTGGAGTATTGAGCTGGTCCGCGGATAGCTCCATGACCGCGCTCCCGGGCCCAATTTTCGGCAGTCTCTAAGAGCAACTTGGCTGCCTCGGGGTCATCGAGCGCTTCAAAAAAGCCAAAAAAAGCGACATTTTCATCTTGGAACTCATTATGGCGATGATTGGTAAACGCCGCGATGGTGCCAACTACTTCATCCTGACCCGTGACTGACGATGGCCGCTTAGCCAGGAAAAATTCAACCTCGGCATGTTCAAAGAAAGGATGCTGATCGGGGTCGATGAAATGTAGTCGCTCCGAGTAAAGAGGTGGGACCCAATTGGGATCATCCTGGTAAACTCGCCACGGCAGGCTCACAAATGCGTGTCGGTCTTCAATCGATTCTACGGTTTGGATCGTCAAAGGGTTCATGATCTAGAAGTTTGAATTATGGATTCGATTTAATGATGGCTTCTACTTGCATTCATGATACTTGCTCGCTTTTCATTATACTTCAATAATCATAACAATTAAGCCATACAATGAAACGATAGCCCCTTAATTTATCAGGGTAATTCGTTTGCCGATACCTACTAGAGCATTTCTTGGAGAGCTTGCTTTTCGATCGATCCTTGAAACTTCTAGCATGGTATCATTTCCGTATGGATGTCGCCTTCTCCTTTCTCGGTAGGGCCCCAGTCTACACATTCTCGCTTATGATTGCCATCGGGTCAGCTGTGGGGCTATATTGGATCTCAGCAGACTCACCGCAAAAAAATCTACAGGAGAATTTTGCAGCAGGGATCTGGGCACTAATAGGCGCGGCGATCATCGGAAGAGCAATCTATATTTCCCTCCACTGGGGATATCTCCAAACTCATCTAATTGAAATTCCACAAATCTGGCTGGGGGGGATATCCGCGTATGGCGCAATCACAGGCGGGATCCTCACCACAGGGTTAGCTGCGGTGATCACCAAGACCGGCTTCGGGAAACTGGCCGACGCTCTCATCCCTTTGATGACCGCCATCGTCATCAGCGCTTGGCTGGGGTGCTGGATCAATGGCTGCATGTACGGTCCCCAAATGCAGACCTGGTGGGGAATCCCGGCGCGAGATGAATGGGGCGAATTCTCTCACAGATGGCCACTTCAACTCATGGGTGCCTTGCTGACCTTGCTGATCGACCGGGGAATTTATCACGCGCGGGGACGCGGCTGGCTGCCAGCTCCTGGCTTGGCTGCTGCCTTTCAACTTGGCTGCATCGCGCTGACCTTAGTGTGGGCAGCCTCTTTCAGGGTTGATCCTGTTCCCCAATGGCGCAACTTCGGCCTCGACACCTGGGCAGCGTTGGGATTGTTATCCTTATCGATCATTTCAGCAATCCTATTCCTGAAAACTGATCCAACAACCCAGCCAGCCAACGAATAACTTACCCAAGCAGGTATCATGAAAAAAATCCTCGCTCTCGCACAAATCAACACCAAATTAGGCGATGTTCAAGCCAATCTCGAAAAGCACCTCAGATATGTAGATGAAGCAAAATCCAAAGGCGCTGACTTACTCATCTTCCCTGAACTCTCGCTGACCGGCTATGCCCTGCAAGATCTCGCATCCGCGGTCGCACACTGTCCTGATCCAGATGATCCTATCTTTGAACCTTTACTCGAAGCTAGTAGAGACATGGATATCGTGGTCGGCTTTGTCGATGAAGACGACCGCCATCGCTTCTATATCGCTGGAGCATATCTCTCCCAGGGGAATGTTCTCCACGTGCATCACAAGGTGTACCTGCCCACTTATGCCCTTTTCGATGAAGGCCGTTTTTTCGCCTGGGGAGATAGCATCCAGGCTTTCGATACCTCTATTTGCAGAATGGGCATCGCCATCTGTGAGGATTTCTGGCACGCCTCACCGCCCTATCTGCTCTGGCTGGATGGCGCAGATATCTTGATCTTCACCTCTGCTTCTCCCGGGCGTGGGCTTTCAACCGAACCTAAATTGGAATCTGCTCGCTGGGTCGAGCACATCAACCAGGCTTACGCCAGTCTGTTCACCAGCTTCACCGTGCATGCCAACCGCGTTGGTTTTGAGGATGGCCTGCATTTTTGGGGCGGCTCCACTGTCTACGACCCCAACGGTAAGGCCCTCGTAAAGGGGCCTTACCATGAAGAAGCGCTAGTCACTGTTGAAATCGATTTGGACCAACTTCACCGCACTCGCGCCCGGTTCCCCCTCCTGAGAGATGAACGAACGGCATTGGTGCAGCGCGAGATGATGCGCATTGTCAATGAAAAGAGAGGCTCGCAACGATGACTGACTTGACAATCAACGTGGAACTAGCGCACAAGATCCTGACCAGTTTCATTAACAGCGAGATCACCCGCACTGGCTTCCAACGCGCTGTGATCGGCCTCTCTGGAGGCGTTGACTCAGCCTTGAGCTGTTTCCTGGCCGCTGATGCGCTTGGACCACAAAATGTCCTGGCCGTGCGCATGCCCTATAAATCTTCTTCCAGGGACTCGCTGGAACACGCCCAACTTGTGATCGAAAAAACAGGCGTGCAATCGCTGACCGTTCCCATCACCGAAATGGTCGACCCGCTTTTTGAGCGCTTCCCTGATGTGAATGATATGCGCCGTGGCAATGTGATGGCCCGCGCCCGAATGATCATCCTGTACGACCAATCCGAAGCCTTCAAGGGGCTAGTCGTCGGAACAGGCAATAAAACAGAGATCCTGCTGGGGTACAGCACCCTCTACGGGGATTCAGCCTGTGCCCTGAACCCCATTGGCGATCTTTATAAAACACAAGTGCGCCAACTCGCTCGTGATTTAAGTGTCCCTTCGGAGATCATCACCAAACCGCCCTCCGCAGACCTGTGGGCGGGCCAAACCGATGAAGACGAACTTGGCTTCACCTATGAAGCGGTCGACAAATTGCTGTATCTTTTGGTTGATGAACGCTATAGCCCGAAAGAGTGCGTCGAAGCGGGTTTCTCGGAAGATTTCGTCCAGCAAGTCATCGAACGTGTCCGACGCAATCATTTCAAGCGCATTCTGCCTCCCATTGCCAAACTCACCAACCGTACCGTGGGGTACGATTTCCTATACCTGAGGGATTGGGGGACTTAAACGTCCAACGTTAAACGTTTGAACGTTCCAAAGTTATGCACATTCCTCCTGCGTTACGCCACCGTCGATTCGCCCTCTTTTGGGTAGGGCTGCTACTGGCCTGGACTGGAAATCAATTCCTGATGTGGGCAGTTCCCTGGCAAATAAGCGGCTTCACCGATAGTCCATTTGCCCTGGGTAGCATTGGTCTGATCCGGCTTGCGCCAACCATCTTCGTCTCCCTCTTCGCTGGTTTCATCGCCGACCGCTTCAGCCGTCGCAAAGTTGTCATCTTAATGCAGAGCATTATGGGGTGTACAGCCTTGCTGTTGGGCCTGCTGACATTGACCCAAACCATTCAATTATGGCATATCTACGCTTTGGTGGTAGTTCATGCCACAGCATTTGTGATCGATCTGCCGGCACGTTACTCATTGACCCCAAACCTAGTGCCCGAATCCGTGTTGCCCAATGCTCTCAGCCTGGAGATGATCGCATTCCAAATTGGGGGTATCTTTGGGCCTATCCTCAACGGATTGATCATCAACCAGCTAGGCGAGTATGCCTCCTATCTGATCGCCGCAGGCCTATTTGCGTCGATGCCTATTGCTCTACTCATTATGGGTCCGGTTGGCCAAAAGATGCTCGAAAGAAAACGCGCTGGTGTAGATTGGGATGCCATCCAAGAGGGGATCAAATTCACCTTCCAGCACCCGCTGATCCTTTCCGGTATGCTGCTGGACTTCTTCGCTACGCTGCTAACCCGCGCAGATTCGCTCTTACCCTATTTTGCTCGTCAAGTGCTTGAAGTAGAAGAGTTTGCCTATGGTTTACTCACTTCGGCACCCATGATCGGTGCCGCTCTAGCGGGTTTGGTGCTTTCTCAAGTCAAGGTCATACGCCATCAGGGCAAATTAGTGCTGGCATCGGTTACGATAATCGGTCTGTCAGCGATCATCTTCGGAAGTTCACGCATCTATTTGCTTTCACTCTTCGCATTAATGCTCGCCGGGGCAGGTGACTCCGTCAGCTCGATCATCCGCAGCGCAATCCGCCAACTGCACACTCCGGACAAATTGCGAGGGCGTATGATCAGTGTCAACCAGATTTTCTTTATGGGAGGGCCATATTTGGGAGATGTCAAATCAGGATTCCTTGGGGGGTTGATCGGTGTTCCCCTAGCCGTCGCCCTGGGTGGGGTGGCATGCATATTTTCTGTAGGCTGGGTAGGACGTCGATGGCCTGAGTTATGGGCTTATATGGGGAAAGATGTCACCCCTGACTGATCGTTAGCTCGTTGTCGTCAGTAAAACAACTCATATCAATAAACTATGATCTTGCATATTCCACCATCCTTACGTCACCGTCGCTTTCGATTGCTATGGAGCGGATTATTAGTGTCTGCCGCAGGTGGCCGAATGCAGTTCTGGGCGCTGCTATGGCACATCCGAGTTCTCACTGACCAGCCCATTGCACTTGGAGCGATTGGCGCAGCGCGCATCATCCCCATTGTTATATTTTCCTTATTTGGTGGTCTCACGGCCGATACTTTCGACCGAAGGCGGATTTTATTCTTCACTCAATCCGTGCGAATGGGCGTCGCCTTGATGCTCAGTTGGCTGACATTCAGCGGTCAGATATCCCTTTGGCATATTTATACATTGACCGTGATAGATGCTATTGCCCACTCCTTTGGCTTACCCGCACGTCAGTCGCTGACACCGAACCTGGTTCCCCCGCACGACCTTCCCAACGCATTTAGCATGCAATCGATGGCCTTTACTGTCGGCTCCATCGTTGGCCCAGCGCTCAGTGGTCTGGTGATCGGCTATCTAGGTCAAACCTGGGTATATTCGATCAATGCTGTATCGTATGTAGCCTTATTCCTCGCGCTGATCTTGATGGGGCCTGTCGGGCAGCAGATCACCCTTCAACGCAGCGGCACGAAAGGGAATTGGTTGGCCATTCGGGAGGGGGTAGAATTCATTCTCAACCATCCCATCATCCTCTCCAGCATGATCCTGGATTTCTTCGCCACATTTTTTTCCTCGGCCAATGCCTTACTGCCCATATTCGCTAGGGATATATTGGGAGTCAGCGAGATCGGATATGGCTGGCTCTCTGCAGCGCAATCGGTTGGGGCAGCACTGACTTCGGTGATCATCTCTCAAATTGACTCCCTCCGGCGTCAGGGTGTGATCTTGCTACTAGCTGTAGTTTCATACGGAATCTGGACCCTGGTGTTTGGTATCTCCCGCTCGTATGTCATTTCATTCATCGCTTTAGCGATGATGGGGGCTTCTGATACGGTCAGCATGATCATCCGCAACACCATCCGCCAATTGCAAACCCCCGACTATATTCGCGGGCGCATGACCAGCATCAATCAGATTTTCTTCATGGGTGGGCCTCAACTCGGTGAGGTCGAAGCGGGTTTGGTGGCACAATTCCTCGGAGCGCCATTCGCCGTTATCACCGGCGGCTTGGGCTGCATTCTGGCTGTCGGTTGGATTGCCCGACGGTGGCCGCAACTGAGAACCTATTATGGAAATGAGAATATCTAAGGTTCACGCACACAGCGATAACCATGTCGCGGGTTTCCCCAACCCTTGTTTTGGGTGTTTACACTGCCGTTGTACCCGACAAAATAGGCTGAATCGTCATCAAATTCATCCACAGCCCAATAGTAGATCGGCGCCTGGTCGGGCGCCCATAACGGAGTCTCTTTGTCTGGCTGGCGCTCGCATGCGAGTAATCCAATTTCCCCAATCCAAACACAGCCAGCGTTTTTATTATGCAGCATCAAAGAACCCACAATCTCATCCACTTTGGGCATTCGCCAGATATCGTGAGGGGTATCCAACAAAACCACGCCATCTTCATCCAGATAAGCACAAATCCCTGTGGATGCCATATCTTCTGGGGACATATGCAACCCTTCGGGCAAACGTTCATCTTTATCGATACCAACGGGATGAATGCCATAGCGTGCCAGGCTATCCCAGGATGGATAACCGCCCCAAGGTTGTTTCCAATTCCATCCCGGGCCCGCAGGAGCCCAAATCAGGTTCACTCCATTCCCTTCAATGAACCGAGCCCCGCGATCGCCATCATCAACGCGTCCCATCAAAATGGGCAAATAATAAATCGTTACCCCAATGAGCACCAAGAGAGGCGTACCAATCCCAATCAGGTAACGCAGATTTCGCTGCCACCACCGTGGCTGCACTTCCCATCCTTCAAGCCGATGTCGTCCCAGACGACGCCCCTCGAGAATGAACAAAACTCCCACCAGAATCAAGATGCCACTCAGCGGGAATGTGCTCAATATCCACCTGAAGCTGAGTGCCCCACGTCCAATTGCCAAACGCCACCACCAGATTGTGAAAACCGATGAGAGAATCACGATCAGCCATCCCCCAAGCCTCGACCAGGTGAGCACCAATATTGTTAAAATCAGGAAAACTGCGGCAGGTATCAAATACATCAACGGTGCTGGGAAGGGATTCCCCCAACCCTCGAAGTACATTTCTGCCGTCCCCCAAAAGGTCCACAACGCGCTGGCCAGGGTCAGAATAACCAAGGCAATAAAACCTGGCAATTTCGCTTTCTTCGAATTCGGATCAGACATCCTCCACCCCAAAAATTCTCAATTTGGGCTTATTCGAGTATTTCGGTTGAACGAATAAACCTTGCTAAATCTAAATATATCGCTGCTATACCTTCAAAAATGCTTTCTTGACTCTCCAGGAAGCTATTGGATGCTGACAGATTTGTGGGTATCCCAGAGAACCGACTTCTTACTCCATGCGCAGTTAAGTTTTTTCTGCATAATTGCGAGAAATTATTTGGAGATATGCAGGCACCACAATAATTTTTCACCCTTCGCCCAATACATCCAGAATAATGGCACATATATTCCTGGCCATATCCTCAGTGAAGTGGAAATCATTGAATAGGTTGACAACTTGGCTTGCTAAATCTTCCGCTACTGGACAATTTCCCGGGCCCATGATGCCGCCCAAAGAAGCATAATGTGAAGATGCAAAAAGACCTTCATCAAAGATTGCTTTCAATAACTCATCGCGAGCAGGCACAAGCAGGTTAAAGCGCCATCGTTGATAGCCAGGGGGTAAACAGTATTCAGTTGGCAAGAGACTAATATAAATCTCATTAATCATTTTGCGGTGTTTCAGAGAATCAACTAAAGCTGCCTCGATTTGGTGAAAATACATTGCCCAATCACGATTCTCAGATTCTGTCTCCAACCAATCACAATCCTGATATATATAAGCAGAGCGAGAAGAGCTACTCTTCTTATATTCAGTCTCAATTGCTTTGAGATCATCTTCCCGATATGCAAGGCGAATATTTTTGAAAGTAATCTCCGGCGATATCTTGGCGTACCCACCAAACCCTATATCAACGATTTTTGAATACCCTGTACTATATATGATTACATCTGCAAAGGACGGCGAGGATAAGGATGTATCTGGTAAACATAGACAGCGATCATCGATTATCAATATATTTTCGTCAATATTTCTAATGAAACGAAAGAAATCATTTGGGGTTGATTCATCTCCATACGTGTGGGAATAAAGAAATCCACCAATTTCACCCTGGTGGATATGTTGTTCAACCAATGCCAAATCAATATGATATCCTTCAGCGGAAATATCTACGAACGTGTATGGTGTGCCAGCCTTAAGAAATGTTATCGGAACGATTGGGCATATATTGGCCGGCAATATAAAGGGTCTATTATCACCACGCGACACAAGAATGTTGTATAAGATTGTAGATGCACGTGGTGCATAAACAACATCCATGTCAATCAGTCAGAATCTTTCCGAACAAGGATTGTAAAGTCGTATAACCCATAGTCATGTAACAGCGCTACATTTCGGGAAAAATTTCGTTTGCAATAATCAAAGAAATAACAAGGGTCTCCATAAAACAAATCAGGTCGCTGTTCCATACGGTCAAAATCCGAGTATTTAGTCAACATATTGAATGCAAAACCCTTTGAACTAAGAACGTCCATGAGATGAAGAGTTTTGATGACAGACTCTTGCCATTCATCATAGGATGCATCAAGCTTAATATTGAAGATAGCTCCCCCAACAGCATAATCTATTTGCGGCAACTCTTTTTCAGAAGTTGTGAAATGCGCATTTGGGAATTGTTTATGTAATTCCTTTCCCGCGGCAACCATTTCTTCTATTTTATCTATTCCATAGTATTCAAATTCCCAACTAAAATTATTTAAAAAATCAAAAAACGCTCCATACCCGGAACCGTAATCAAGTATGGAAAAAGAGAAATTTGGATCAATGATCTTTGCCAGTTGGGCAAATCGATTTTGTTGAGCATGATCGCTGTTGTAATCCACACCTTTCGCTGTTGCGCCATAGGTAACTAACTTCTCTCTAAAATAATCATCCAATTGTTTTTGAACATCGTTGATATCCATGGATATATCCTTGCCTCGAATTTAGACATAGAGTAAGGCCGCACACATTTCGATAACCACCTTGTGATAGAGGTTTTATTCTCAAAAGCAGAATTCTTCTCATGAGTACATTAACAAGATAATAAAATTTCGTCAAGCGGTTCATACCATCGATTTTGGCCACAAGTGTGATTTTGTAATCGATGAATTAGATACCGGCTTTTTGGCTGGATAGCCACTAATCAATTTCCCAGAATTACACCAGAAACTGGTGGCATCATTTTCCCCTCAAATTTACCTGAATGACCCACGCCAATCTCGAACAATATCTGGTTGCAATCCGTTGGGTTAAAAAATGGCACAGCAACATTTCCAAAGTTGATCGCGATTAGAATAGTTTCATCATCGCAATCCCGGCGGTAGACCAGCAAGTTCTTCTCACCCACTGAATTGCTAATCAGGTGCAGTGATCCCTCTCGCAGGGCTTCATTATCGCGACGGAGATGCAGCAAACTTCTATAAACATGCAAAAGTGAAGCATCAGCGTCCCATTGGCTTTCCACATTGACTGAGACATAGTTCTGGTGCACAGGTAGCCATGGCATTGTGTTTCCATTACAAAATCCAGCATTGGGGCTATCATTCCACTGCATGGGTGTGCGGCAGCCGTCACGGTTGACGTAGAGGCCCAAAACATCTACCAGGAACTTTGGTAGCCACTTATAGCGCTGCCCTATGGGGTCTTTGGCATCCTGGGCTGGGATATATACCTCACTCATGCCAATCTCTTCCCCATAGTATGTCACCGGGACGCCACGCACTGTGAATTGCATCAATGCTAGCAATTTAGCAATTCTGGAGTCCTCACCCAACTTTGAAATGATGCGCTTTTGATCGTGATTTCCGAACACATAAACTGGCATGTTGGGGGCTGGGTAGTTCTCTTCGTGATGCTGAATCACTTTGCGGAAAAACGTCGCAGATGGTTTGGATTCGAGCAGTTCCCACAGGAACACTAGATTCAACCCATCTCCCTCGCTGCCCAAATATTTCCTGAGGGTTTCATCGCTCCCAAAGACTTCACCAATGAGCATTTTCTGCGGTGAATAACCATTTGCCAGGGCTCGCAAAGATTTTGCCAATGCGAAGGTCTCCGGCTGGTGCAAATGATAGATCCATTTCTGGAAGAAACTGGCTTCATCCCGATAAGGGATATAGTGAATCGAGAAGGGATTATTCCGCAACTGCTCGTCCTTGTAAACTGAGTGAAAAATATCCAGGCGAAATCCATCCACGCCCTTATCCATCCAGTATTTGGCCACCCCTAGCATGGTCTCACGCACTTCGGGGTTGCGATAGTTGAGATCGGGCTGGAAGGGCAAAAAACTGGCATAGTAATATTGTCCGGTTCGGTCATCATAGTGCCAGCCAGATCCGCCTGGTAGCGCTTTCCAATTATTCGGTGGATGATTGCCTCTTCCATCGCGCCAGATATACCAATCTCGCTTGGGGTTATCACGACTGCTGCGAGACTCCTGGAACCAGGGATGCTCGGCGGAGGTGTGGTTCATGACTAAATCGAAGAGGATACGCATCCCCCTGGCATGAACCTGTTCGATCAGATCCTCGGCATCCGCAAAATCGCCATATTCCGGAGCGACAGCGAAATAATCGCTAATATCGTAGCCACAATCCTCTTGGGGACTGCTGAAGAATGGTGAAATCCAAATGGTCTCGAAGCCTAGATCCTGGATATAGTCTAGCTTTGAAATGATCCCCTGCAAATCGCCAATGCCATCGTTGTTGGAATCCAGAAAAGAGCGTGGATAGATCTGGTAGATGGTGGTGGTCTGCCACCAATGTAGAGTGCTTGTCATAGGAATCATCTATCAGGAGACTCTTCGCTCTCCTGCGGCGGATCAGAGTGGCACATCTTTAGGTACTTTCTGAAGATATTTCGGGGTTTTAAACCCAAGAACAAAGTCAGGTCTGCAACTGCTCCCATTCTGCGATCAGAGCATGCATTTCATTTTGGATTTCGACATAATCATCACCCAGACGCTGAACGTCAGCGGAATCTTCGGGGGGATTTGTCAATTGCTGGCTGATATCCGCCATTAGCAATTCAAGGTCTTCCACACGTTGTTCGATCTCTTTGATGCGTTTCTGGCGTCGCCGCTTTTGGGCTTGTTGGCGGTTCTTAGCAGAACGCGCCTCTCGGTAAGCATCTCCTTGGGTGAGTGCCGAACCAACTCCGAGGGAGTCAGAAGCGTCCCCTTTTTCATTATTGGCACGGTACTCGCTGTACGTTCCTCGGAAGACATTCAGGCTGGTTCCATCTTTATCGATCTCCCAAATCTGTGTCCCCAGCGCATCGATCAGGTAGCGGTCATGCGAAACGAGAATCGTCGTGCCCTTGAATTCATCGAGCACAGCCTGGAGAACTTCTTGGGCGGGAATATCAAGATGGTTAGTAGGCTCATCGAGCAGCAGGAAATTGGCATCGCTGAGGGCCAGCTTGGCCAGCGCTAAACGGCCACGTTCACCACCAGAGAGCACTGACACTGTCTTAAAAACATCATCACGCGTGAAGAGATAGCGCGCCAGATAGTTGCGGATTTCAGCCACGAACATATTTGGCCTGACGGACTCTATCTCTTGCACGAGGGTATTTTCGGGATTGAGATCTTCATGCGCCTGGGCAAAATAGCCAATATCCAGACTGGCGCCCTGATCAACCTCCCCGCTGAGCGGCGGAAGTTGACCCAGGATGGTCTTGAGAAAAGTGGTTTTGCCTGCCCCGTTGGGACCAATCAGTGCGGCGCATTCCAGGCGGCGAAGAATAATGTCTGGCGCGCTGAAGAGGTGATTGCCCGGATAACCAACTTCCAGATCGTAGGTTCGGAGAACCAGTTCACCACTGCGTTTTCTCGCGTTGAGATCGAGCTTGAGTTGCTCGGGCCGCCGTAGAGGATTTTGCAAACTCTTGATCGAAGCGTGGGCCTGATCGACGCTCATAATACTTTTGGTGGTGATCACATCTTCAGAGATCTCGCTCCAGGTTTTACCCTGCATAGCGTCCAAGCCGATCTGCTCGATCGCCTGAAGCTGGCGACTGAGACGTTTGAGCCTCCCTTTGGCGCTGGAGACATTCTGCCCGGCGATGTTGCGTTTGATATAATCTAGCTCTTTCTCTAATCGCAGCCTCTCTGCCTCGAAAGTCTTGGATCGGCGTTCCCAACGGTCCAGGCGCTGTTGCAAGTAATGCGTGTAATTCCCTCGATAGGTTTCAAATCCCGCCGGGCTCATCTCCCAGATGTGGTTGCAAACTTTATTCAGGAAATAGCGATCGTGCGAGACAATTAACGCGGCACCATCCCAATCTTTGAGATAACTCTCAAGCCATTCGATAGCCTGGATATCGAGGTGATTGGTGGGCTCGTCGAGCACCAGGAGTTGTGGCGCTTCGAGTAGCAAGCGCGCCAATAATGCCCGCGTGCGCTGCCCTCCAGAGAGGTGCTCGAGGGGCATGTGAAATTCATCGTCTGCAAACCCTAAACCCGTCAGAACTTGCCGAATGCGGGTCTCAAAGGTATATCCACCGGCGAGATCGAATTTTTCCTGTAAAGCGCCATAACGTTCCAGAATATCTGTTTCATCTGCATGTTTGGCATCCCCCATCTGCGCTTCCAGGCGGGCTAATTCAGCTTCCTGAGATTGAACCGCCGAAAAAGGCAGCAGGCATTCCTCCCACAGTGTACGATTAGACTCAAGGACAGACTCTTGAGGGAGATAACCCATCGTCAGTCCTCGAGCCCTATGGACTTCTCCAGTTGATGGCGGCTCACGATCAGCAATGATGCGCAAGAGCGTGGTCTTGCCAATACCGTTAGGTCCCACCAGGGCGACGCGCGCTCCATGGGGAATGCTCAACGTCAGTCCCGTGAAGATATCTACAGGGTCGAAGGATTTGGCGAGGTTGTAGGTGGTAACTAGTGACATGATAATAATTGATAATCAAGACAGGTATCCCGAATAAAAGGTGTACCCATGGGGCGTTGCCCCCTGGGTACACCTTTTATTCGGAAGCTCTCTTTTCGTTCGTTAATTCATCCGAAATCAGATGAAAATGCAAATGGGGAACATCCTGATACGCTCCAGCGTTAAGCACAAGACGATAACTACATTCGGCTGGGTCAAATCGATTGACAATGCTCTGAGCCGCTTTCATGATTTCAAGCAACAATTCGCTATCCTTTGCCGTAAGTTCATTGATTCCATGGATTGGGATTTTGGGAACCAACAGGATGTGAACCGGGTAACCAGGCTTTGGATGATGGAAAGCCAGAAAATCTTCGTGCTCGTATTCCTTTTTTTCGGGCAGAAGGAAACTCAAATGAGTAAAGATCCATGGCAGTACATATGCCCCAATTTTCGAACGCGCTAACTGTAAATAGATCATATTGTTGGCCAAGTGCATCCTGGCATGATGATTGCATCTCCTGTATTGCAGCCTGGCGGCATAATTTTACCCTATTGCGAGCTAGCGAACCGTCCAACCGAGTCACCAGGATAAAGAACACCGGTTTTCTAGGAATTGCCGGGGTGATCCCCCAGATGTAGGGGTGAGTTGGGTGCTCCGCACCCCACTCACCCCTACATCTGGATAGTCCCACGGCGTTTCCCAGAGACCCAGAACACCTTACTCCTGCAAAAAAATGATATAATCGCACGGCTATAGTGTTAGAAAATCAACGGTAAGCAGCAAAAACTTTATGAGCGATCAAACTCAACCCCAAAAACAGAATAAAGTGCTCGCAATTGTGATTTGGGCGATTCTCGCAGTCCTAGGAATAGGCATTGCCTGGATCACCTTCATTCAAGTGAGCAATATCGTGGCATCCTGGAGCCTCACTTCCTTGCCTGGAGTGGCGATTATCGAACCAACTCCGGTTCCTGCAGAAGAGCAATTCGGTGAAATAGAAGCTTCCACAGAAGTATCAGAACCAACCATCTCCACTGCTCCCACCGGACCGCAAGCAGAGCCCTGGGATGGCGCCAGTCGCGTTAATGTATTGATCATTGGGTTAGATTACAACGAGTGGCGTGGAAATACAGGCCCCCCTCTCTCCGACACAATGATCGTTTTGACCATCGATCCACTTACCAAAACTGCTGGAATGCTCTCAGTCCCGCGTGACCTCTGGGTAAGCATCCCTGGTTTCGATCATGGCAAGATCAACACAGCATACCAACTAGGAGAAGCCTATAAACTCCCCGATGGAGGAGCTGGGCTGGCTTTAACTACCGTAGAGCGTTTCCTCGGTATTCCAATCCAATACTACGCCCAAATCGATTTTGAAGCCTTTGTTTATTTCATTGATCAATTAGAAGGTGTCAAAATCGACGTACCTAATGATATCTATGTCGACATCTATGGAGATAACCAGCCCAAAATCCATATCCGTCCGGGTGTCCAAACCCTGAACGGTGAATATGCACTGGCTTACGCCCGCGCCCGCAATTCGCAAGGTGGAGATTTCGACCGTTCTGCCCGCCAACAACAGATTATCTTGGGTATTCGCCAACGCATCCTGGAGTTCAATGAACTGCCAAATCTCATCCAGAAAGCTCCAGACATCTATCAAAACATCTCAAATAGTATCAACACCAATCTGACTTTGGATCAGGTCGTAAAACTGGCCTGGCTGGCGATGGATGTAGAACTTGCAAATATCAAGAGTGGCATTATCGCGCCTCCAAACCAGGTCACCCTGGGAAGATCCCCAGATGGATTAGAGATCCTCAAGCCCATCCCCGATCAGATCCGCATCTTACGCGATGATATCTTCGCGCCTGCGCAAGCAGCCGGACCCTTAGCATACGAAGGGAAAGGGCCGTTTGATTTGTTCATCGAAGAAGGAGCCAGAATCAAATTACTGAATGGTTCCGCCGTCCCAGGTTTGTCCACACGCACGGGCGAGTATCTCCGAGGTATGGGAGCCAATGTGATGGTTATCGGTGATGCCGATGGATCTGGATATTCCAACACCAGTATTTACGATTACACTGGCAATCCCTACTCATTGATCTACCTCTCACAGCTTTTTGGTATCAATCATTTCAACATCCATGGCCGCTATGACGACCTCAGCGACGTCGATGTCACAGTCATCCTGGGTGCTGATTGGGCCAATAACAACCCGATGCCTTAGAACGAATATCCATAGGGCAAGGATATCTTGCCCTATGGACCTCATATCACCATGCGCAACTCCCTCGCGCCCTCACAGCATAAACCCCCTCTCCCAAAACAAGGTCTGTTTTGGCTCCTTTCGGGTGCGCTGCTCGTTGCCTTGGGGGTCACCTTATACCTGATCTATTCAACATTTACAGACACGTTCTATATCCCAGACTCGCAGGAATACATTGTCAATTCCAATGATCAAGAGCAAGGCTTTCAGATCGATCAAACGGTCTTTGAAGAACTGAGCATTCCCTTACAACGGAGGAACAGTCCGCCTGCACAACCCTGGGATGGAAAAAGCCAGATCAACGTATTAGTCCTAGGTGTCGATGACCGCCTCTTCGAAAATGTAGATGGTCCAGCCCGCACGGATACAATGATCCTGGCTACCATGGACCCAGAGAACAATACCGCGGGGATGCTTTCTATGCCGCGCGATCTGTGGGTTGAACTACCTGGGTTGGGGGAAGGCAAAATCAACCAGGCATATTTCTATGGGGAATCCAATGGGTATCGCGGTGGTGGCGCTGCCATGGCAATGGACACGGTTGAAGAATTCCTGGATGTTCCGGTCCCCTATTATGTGCAAGTAAATTTCCATACCTTCATCCAGCTCGTCGATGAGATCGGTGGGGTTAAAGTGGATGTACCAGAGCGCATCATGGTCGATCTCAGACAAGGCAATGTTAAAACTCTGGAGCCCGGAGTTCAAACATTGCCTGGAGATATCGCCTTGGCCTATGTAAGAGCACGCAATACCTCGGGGGGCGATTTCGACCGGTCCCAACGTCAACAGCAAGTTCTGTTGGGGATTTTCGAGCGCTTGACCGATTTCGATCTGCTGCCATCATTGATCAACAAAGCCCCCAGTCTGTATCGAAATATTTCTGGCGGTGTCAATACAAATCTAACCCTGGCGCAAATTGCCAAACTAGCCCAGATCACATACGGCATCCCGAGAGAGAACATCCGCCATCTGGCGATTGGACATGCGCATGTTGTCGAAAGTTTCTCCTATAATGGGATGTATATACTTTTACCTATTCAAGAACAGATCGAGGCGCTCAAAGCCGATCTCTTCAAGACCGCTGCAGTGGTAACCAACCCCACTCCCCGTCCCTCTTCGACACCCGTGACAACACAACCCCCACCCACAGATACATCAGAACCTTCCATCGTCGAAGAAATATTCTCTAGCGACGCGACTGACGAACCCGAAGCTACCTCCCCACCCTCACAGGAGGGGCCAAGCGTCGCTGTGCATAACGGCACGCGGGTTGTTGGTTTGGCAGGTGAAACTGCCGAATACTTGAAAGCTTTAGGGATTCGGGTAACCGAAACAGGCAACGCCGACGATCTTTACGAGGTCACCACCCTCGTGGATTACACCGGCAATGCTGATCTAATAAACCAACTCTCTCAGATCTTAGCTCTCCCCAACATAAAGATCTACAACCGTTACAATCCTGATACCACGCTAGATCTACTGCTCACCCTTGGCAATGACTGGGCGGAAAGCAATCCATTGCCGTAGCAACCCATAAAAATTCAAATATGGGGGTATCGGGCGTGCTCCGCGCACCCGATACATCTAAAGCTGCCAACTTCCACGTCGTTCCCAAGTGAGCCTTAAAATCCATTGAGGAAGATCTCTTGTTTCGCGTGTATACTTACTCTCATGGAATCCCTCTCTGGCTCGGTTGAACGTATCACCTATTACAACCCTGAAAACGGGTATAGCGTTGTCCGTATCCGGCCTGCGAGAGGGGAGAATATCGCTACAAATCGAGGGGGATTGGTCACCATCGTAGGTAACCTGCCTGAACTCTCTCCGGGCGAACAACTAAAACTGAGCGGAAACTGGACCAAACATCCCAAACACGGATCCCAATTCAGCGTCGAGACGTGTGAACAGACCGTACCCGCCAATGTCGCTGGCATTCGACGCTATCTCGGCTCGGGTTTGATCAAGGGCATCGGCCCTCGATTGGCCGAGCGGATCGTAGATCACTTCGGGAATAGCACCCTCGATGTTATCGAGAACCAACCCCAACGTCTGCTCGAAGTGCCCGACATCGGGCCCAAGCGAACCCGTCAAATTGCATCTGCATGGCAGGAGCAGAAACAAGTCAAAGAGATCATGATTTTTTTGCACAGCCATGGGGTTAGCACAAACCTGGCAGTCAAGATCTACAAGACCTATGGCGATTCCGCACTGGAAATTGTTCAGGACAATCCCTACCAGCTTGCCCGCGATATCTATGGCGTGGGCTTCAAAACCGCCGATCGAATCGCCCAGGATCTGGGGCTGCCATCCGATCATCCTTCACGCATCGAAGCCGGCCTGATCTTCGCGCTGAGTGAGATGAGCAACGATGGTCATGTATATGCCCCCCAGGCTACTTTGCTAGAGCGTGCGATCCAACTTCTCAAAACAGATGCCGACCTGATCCCCCCTGCTTTGGAAAGATTGGCAAAAGAAGATCGCATCCGGCCCGATATACTTCCCACTGAGGGGGGCGGGATGAGCGATCCTACCGCGCGCGGGGTTTCCGAACCCCAGGCAGATTACCGCGCCCCAGCCATCTACCTGACCCCTTTCTACATCAGCGAGGTGGGCGTCGCTGAACGGCTGCGCATTTTGGCTGATACAGCTCCCCAGGAGAATCGCTCAAAGAACCTTCCCATCCCCAACCCAGATCTGTCACAAGAACAGCAAACGGCAATCAACAACGCCTTAATGCATCCTCTCAGTGTGCTTACAGGCGGCCCGGGGACTGGCAAGACCACTTGCCTGCAAACGCTAATCTTTCATCTCGAAACACTATCGATCCCATACGCCCTGGCTTCGCCAACAGGGCGCGCCGCCAAACGGCTCTCCGAGGCTACCGACCGCCCAGCGAGCACGATCCATCGCATGTTGGGCTTTTCCCCCGCAGAAGGATTCAAATACTCCAATGAGAATCCCTTGCCGGTGGAGTTCCTGGTTGTAGATGAAACCTCGATGTTGGATTTACTGCTGGCCAACAACTTACTCAAGGCGCTGCGGCCAGGGACACATTTGTTGTTGGTTGGGGATGTAGACCAACTGCCTTCTGTTGGTGCCGGAGATGTATTGCGTGATGTGATTGCCAGCGATTCTGCTCCAGTGACGCGTTTGAATACCATCTTCCGCCAGGCAGCGGGATCCCATATCATCACCAATGCCCATCGCATCAACCGCGGCGAGATGCCCCTTTTCCCCCAATCCGAAGGGAACACCATGGGTGATTTTTTCCTCTTCCCGGCAGATGACGCTCAAAGCGCTGCCGATTGGATTGAAGATGTGGTGTGCAATCGAATTCCTCAGAAATTTGGCTTCGATCCGATTGGCCAAATTCAAGTGCTGGCGCCTATGTATCGCGGCCCAGCTGGGGTTATCGCCTTAAACCAGAGGCTGCAAGAGAGACTCAATTCCCCCTCACCCAAGAAACCCGAAAAGCTTCTCTTTGGGCAGATCTTTCGACCAGGAGATAAGGTCATGCAAACCCAGAACGATTACGATAAGGGGGTCTATAATGGAGATATCGGCTCTGTGCAATCTCTAGATTTTATTGAACACACACTCACCATCGAGTTCGATGGACGCCTGGTCAGCTATGACTGGAGCGAAACCGACCAGCTCAACCTGGCGTATGCAGTTTCCGTGCATAAGGCACAAGGTTCGGAGTTTCCCGTGGTGGTCTTGCCCGTGGTGACCCAGCACTATATCATGCTGCAACGCAACTTGCTTTATACAGCCATAACTCGGGCGAGCAAACTATGTGTGTTGGTTGGCAACCGTCGCGCCATTGGCATTGCAGTGCAGAACAACAAAGTCGCTACTCGATTCACGGCGCTGGATTGGCGACTGAGAGAGGCTTAGTGAGGCTATCCAGATTTAGGCCTAAAGTAATACCAAATTTATTTGACTCTGCGCCAAAATCTGAGTAGACTCTAAGTATGGACAAGCATATGGGACAAAGCAATCATAAGGAGAAGAATTATGGCAACCCAATCATTTGAGCTGGTAATGACCGCTGGTCCCACGCCAGAGAAAAAATTTACGCTTTCCAAACAAGAGATCATCATCGGTCGCGATGCCAACGCCGATATTGTGATCAATATTGCCGAGGTTTCCCGACGTCATACGCGAATGCGCTTAGAACCTAGCGGATATGTGATCGAGGACCTGGGTTCCACCAATGGGACCTTTGTCAATGGTCAGAGGCTGAGTGGGCCTCACATGCTGCGTGCGGGGGAGCGCATTCAGCTTGGTGAAGCCGTCACCTTGAATTACCAAGTCTCAGCATTCGATATGGATGCAACAGTGGTAACCCCTTCGAGTGGCGTTGCCACGGTCGCAGGGTCACCCCCAGCAGCGCCGCCACCCCGAGCTGTACAACCCCCGCCTCAACCTGCATATTCTGGTCATGTCCCCCCAGGACCTGCGCAAGTGGCGCGCCCTGTGGAAGAAAAGGAGGGCCGCCCCTGGTTGTGGGCAGGTTTAGGTTGTATTGGGGTTATGATTTGCCTGGTCATCGTCGGAGCTGTGGCATTTGATTCGCTCGATCTCTATTGCACTCCGCCCTTCAACTCCTTGTTTAGCTTCTTATACACCTGTCCCTGATTTTCCCCTAATTTGAAAGCATAAGTGCGAGTTGGCTTCAGGCGCCGGCTCGCACTATTTGATTCTGAAAGCTACTGGCCCAACTCCATCTGCCAGACCCCCTCCACCCAATCAAGTTGCACAGTGACCAATTCAGGCCCAGATTCGTTCACCAGAACCAAAACGCCATCTCCCTGATCTTGAACTTCCTGCAAGCGGTACCCCTGCTCAGTGATCAACTGTGTGATCTGATAGTATGAAGCTGCGACTGGATGGGCTGTAAAGGGTTCGGCAATTCCCTCCTCCATGGCATCTAAAACCCAGTTGACTGCCCGAATAGTCCACTCGGCCTCCTTGTAGCGACCGGTCTTAATATATCGATCGGCAGAGACCAGCAAGGCTTCAAAGGTAATATGCTCTGAGCTCGAAGGGTGACGGAGTAAATCAGCCACAATGCCATATTGACGCATTGCCGGCCCATCTGGCAGCCAGGCAGTGAGAAAATAAGCCGATGAATCCATGGCATTCTGGTAGCGGCGTGCAGTGTTATAAAATGCTACTGTCAGGCGGACATCATCGCGGTACTCCTGAGAAACCTCCATTCCAGCCAGAGCCTGCTTGAATTGCGCCTCCAACTCAGATAAAGGTATCCCATAGTGGATCTGTAAGGCCTCATCAATCGCCGTGGAATGTTTACCTCCATGCGGGTGATGAATGTCGCGATAAAAAGAGGTAAAGGCTTCCCAGCCCCAGGTTTCGACCATGAACTCGACCAGAGCGCCCGCCTGCAGGTAGCCAATTTCGTGCTGAGATCGATAGAATTCATTGGCTAGCATTTCCAGGGGAAGATACCAATCTGAACCCGACTCCGGGTCGATCAGCTCTAATAACGCCGCAGCGCGCGGCATCAGGGGCTCGGGTTTGAAGTGCCCTCCTGTCAAGTAAACTGCCAATCCTTCTGCCAAGATCGACGGTCGCAACTCCCCTCCCAGGCGCGCGTCCAGGATGTGTACCATTTCGTGATGCAGCACCAGGTCAAAATCGCTGCCGGCATAATTACGATCCAGATAAGAAATGTTGATCTCTCCGGCGGCAAAGCCTCCATGGCCGATCACACGAGACATCAATATGATTTCGATGGGTTCGGTGAAATCAATACCAAACTTATTGATGACATCCTGCGCTTGCTCATCCGCGCTTTCCACCAAGGCAAGGATATCTCGATCCGCTGCGGTATTCGAAAGATAGTACACCAGACAACAATCACTTTCCTCAACAAGCCACTCAGCTTCGGCCTCGGGGTATCCCATTAATTCACGCGGCATGAGCATGATGGTTTCGGTCCAGGTGACATCCCAAGGAGATATCGATATGCTCACATCGTGCGCGCCAGCCTCGACCCCCGCAGTGTCCCAGAACCATTCCAAAGTTGCCTGTTGACGGCCGCCAATCCCAAAGGGAGCGAAATTCGTTTCTCCGAGAATCTCTCCATTTTCCGAGATAACTTGAACCGAGATGTCTTCACGGAGATCAGCATCCGGCGGCGCGATCACTTCCATGCTAAGATGATCGCCAACATATAGCCCTCCATCTGGGTGCAGCCGGACATCAAATTCATCTGCATCGGGAAGTTCAACCGGAAAGGGAGTCTCGGTTGGCAGTGCAGCAGGGGTTGGTGTCCGGGTAGGCGTTGGTGTCGAGGTAGGAGGAAAAGGCGTGATTGTAGGCGTAGGCGCCGGTGATACCATTTCGAATACCTGGCACGCCAGCGAACTGACAAGTATTAGGATGAGTGGCAAGATGGCTCGACGCATGAGTCAATTATACCTTTGCCTTAGGGTACCCCCCTGGTACAATCGCCAGGCACACTTCGTTCTCACCAAACTTTCATCTTCAGGAATTCAATGGCATCCGAGACTATTACCTTAATAAAACATACCTATGGAGGAGACTCTCTGGGCAGACTTGCCGACGGCCGGGCTGTTTTCGTCCCCTACGCGCTACCCGGAGAGACTGTACGCATTCGAATTGCCGAAGATAAGAAGCGCTTTGCCCGAGCCGAGCTGGTAGAGATCCTGGAACCCGCCCCTCAGCGCATCGCAGCCCGATGCCCGCATTTCTTTTCCAATACTGCAAATGGGGAAGAAGGTGGGGTATGCGGAGGCTGTCATTATCAGCATCTTGCCTATGAAGACCAATTAACCGTCAAAACTGAAATCTTGCGTGACCAATTAGAACGCATCGGCAAACTGGATAATCCACCGATCCACCCAGCCATCGCCTCCCCTCTACCCTGGAATTACCGCAACCACATTCAGTTTCATATCACCCCCGATGGTCGCCTGGGGTTTCAAGCCCCGCGCACTGAAAGCACAATCCCCATAAAGGAATGCCACCTGCCTGAGGCGGCCATCAACCAGCTTTGGCCACAGCTAGATATCGAGTCCATCCCTGGTCTGGATCGCGTAGGCATACGCCTGGGCGCGAACGATGACCTGATGGTCGTATTGGAAAGCAGCGACCCGCAGCCCGTCGGCTTGGACGTCGATATGCCCCTTTCGGTGATGCACAGGGGACCAGGTGGCTCGCTGGTGATGGCTGGGGACGATCATATTGTCATCGAGGTAAGCGGGCGGCTATTCCGTGTTTCAGGCACTTCTTTCTTTCAGGTCAACACCCTCATGGCCGAGAAGATGGTTGCTCACCTGCTCGACAACCTGACTCTGGCAAAAGAATCTACCCTAATCGACGCATACTGCGGCGTGGGTTTGTTCAGCGCATTCTTGGCACCGCATGTTGGGCGCTTGATCGGTATCGAGGCTTCCCCCAGCGCCAGCGAAGATTTCACAATTAATTTAGATGAATTTGACAATGTGGAGATCTACGAGGCTCCAGTGGAGGATGTTCTCCCAGCACTGGAATTCCCACCTTCGTCCTCGCTCAGTGTGGGCCCCGATGTCATGCTGGTCGATCCTCCACGCTCGGGGTTGGCGCGTGCTACCCTGGACGGAATCTTGTCTTTAGCGCCCCAGACACTGGTTTACATCTCGTGTGATCCAGCTACCCTGGCGCGCGATGCCAAACGCCTGACGAATGGGGGGTACCAACTCCAGCAGATCACACCTTTCGACCTTTTCCCTCATACCTCCCATATCGAG
The DNA here is from genome assembly GCA_964458115.1 of uncultured Anaerolineales bacterium. Classification (GTDB taxonomy): domain Bacteria; phylum Chloroflexota; class Anaerolineae; order Anaerolineales; family UBA11858; genus NIOZ-UU35. The sequence goes on from CAYWIC010000030.1 coordinate 26,860, forward strand.
AGTATCAGTTTTTGGAGAAAAATCTAAGCCCTCAGGGAATCACTGTGAGGCTTTCCAGATTTAAGGGTAAGCGGGGTGCTCCGCACCCCGCTTACCCTTAAATCTGGAGAATCATCCCAACATTTCTAGAAGATAATAATTTAGCCTGAGTTGTCAGTTCGTATCTTAAAATATTTCCTGAACCCTTGTAGAACATTCGTTCTTGTGCTACTATTTAGAACATAAGTTCTATTGACCTAGAGGGTTTTTGCCCAATCATTTTGCTCTTCGTATTAGCATTCTCATACGAAAAACACCTCTATTTCGGGACGGTCGCAATAAACCCTCAGGTCATCATTCAGGAGGTTCGTATGGATGTAGGTATGCTTTGGTTCGATAATGATAAGTCCGCCGACCTGGATGTTAAGGTCAAGCGAGCGGCAAGTTACTATCAGAAGAAATACGGTCAATCCCCCAACCTGTGTTTTGTTCATCCGTCGATGTTATCTACAAATGGCAAGAAGCCTAGAGGGACCAGCAAAGCAAAAAAAAATGGCAAACCCAGTAAAACTGCAGGAGTCGAGTTGCGGACATCAAAATCGCTCTTGCCAAATCATTTCTGGTTAGGGATCAATCACCAATAAGGCCCGCCCAGCCGGTGATATTTCCTCTTCTCCATAGTAAGGCCCCAAGGATTCCTCCTCACTCCGGTATGGAGCTTCTCGGACCCACCTTGGGGTCTTGCGATTCAAACCGTCAAAGCGGTGACAAGCGTATCCAAAGCCACCTCCCCCTCGATTTTGCCCGTCTTGATAGCTTCATCCATATCCAATAAGCGCCGGAAAATGTCTTCAAGGGCCTCCACGGAGAAATTGCGCGTTTGCGGGATCAGCTTACGTACCACGAAGGGATAGGTCTTCAACTGGCGGGCAATCTCATCTTCTCGATACCCTAAATCCATCAATTCACGAGTTAGCAGTAAAAGTCGGAACTGGCGCACGATCATGCCAAAAAGGCGCAGGGGGTCATCATCCGCAATGAGCTGGTGCAGCATCCGCAGCGCTTTTTGACCGTTCCCTTCGCCCAACGCATCGACCATGGCAAAAACATCCCCGCCCCCAACGTAGGCTACCAAATACTCCACATCATCAGGTTCTACTGGACGGCTGTAGTTCACGTAGGCCAGCAGCTTATCGATCTCCTGCACGGCAATTCGGGGATCTTCATCTACCAGGTTGGCCAGTATAGCCGCAGCATCCGAGGTGATCTCTCCTCCCTCTTCTATGGCTTTCTTTTGGATCCAGCGTACCATCTCTGGACCTCGGGCAAGGAAGAGTTCTTTCTCATAAACGCGGCCTTCATGTTTTTGAGCCCACTTTTGTAGCCAGTGTTGTTTGCCTCTGCGCCGATCTCGATGGGGGATCAAGGGTCTGTTAATGGCGAGTACTAAAGCTGTCGTAGGGGGTACCTGCGCCAATAATGTCTTGAATTGTTCGCGCACTTTTGAGCTTTGCATCCCCGTAAGCGGGTCGTGCAACACAACCAGGCGTCGCTCAGCCAGAAAGGGCATTGATTGCACAACAGCTGTAATTTCCTCCAGCGGCAATGAGCCCTTTTCAAATTGGGTGATATTCAATCCCGCTGTGGATGGGTCTCCCAGTTTGGTTTCCATATTGGAGATGAATTGGGAGATGGCGTACTCATCATCGCCGTGTAGGATATAAATGACGGGTTTTTCAGCCATGATCACCCCCGAGTTACGACGCGGTGGGCCTTCATCCGTCCTCGTTGAGCGAGAGAAATCTCGACGATTTCCAAATTCCCAGGATCCCCAGAAGTAGTGACATGTTTTTGAAGAAACAACCCGAATGGCTGCGCCAAGATCAAAGCCAAGGTTGCCAGGGTTGCGACCAGCGGTAGACGCTCGAGCTTATCTCGTTTGCGGGCGCCGACTCTCCACATACCCATCACACCTGCCAAACCGGCCATGGTGCCTGCAGTCGCGAAATTCGTCCCGCACCCAGAATGTATAGCCAGATGGCGATCACCCTCTCGCAAACGCTGCAAGGCCTCATGGACAGCTTCCTGTACCTCCCGGGTAGGGGTATCCCCCACTAACCAGAAGCCAGTTGGGTTGGAATGCCCCCCCATGCTGCGCGCAGAATTTCTTTCAGCCAGGACATGGAGCGTAGCGTGCTCCAAACCGTGATTACGCCGAATCCGGGAGACGACAGGGTGATCTAGGAAGGATTTTAACAAAGATGATTCATATACGGACATTGAGAACTCCGAAGATGTTTAGCCTGCCCAATGGTATCACAACATTCCCTAAGTCCCCATATGTCGAGGTACGGTTCTCTGGGAAACGTCCACGGCGTACCCCAGAGAGACAATGAGACGGGTATAATTGAGCAGTTATTGGAGGAACCAGCAGATGCAAAAATTGATCATCCTTATCGGTCCTGTAGCGGACACCATGGAATTCAACGAGGGGTGGCCGGATTTTCTCCATCATGCAGAGCAGATGCCCGGACTCTTGCGTGAGGCGACCATCCGCGTGCAAGCCAGTCTTTACGGCGACCAAGATATTCGTATGATCCATGAACTATACTTTGAAAGCCAGGGCTCGCTCGATAACGCGCTTGGATCCCCCCCAGGCCGACTGGCAGGTTACCTTTTGCAAAAGGTTTCCGAAGGGCAAATGACTTTGTTAGTCGCGGAGCACAAAGAGGACGATATCGAGAATCTTCGAAAATACAGGGAGGCAAAATCTAATGTTGAAACCCAGTGATCTGCAAACTTTCATGGAGAAAAATGCTATCGATGGAGAGATCGTCTTCCTCGATGAGCCCACTCCCACGGTAGAGGTTGCTGCAAAGGTCGTCGGCACGGGTCCCGATCAGATCGTCAAATCTGTGCTCTTCACCGTCCGAGATGAGAAGGTGATCGCTATGGCTTGTGGGACGCAGTTGATCGAACGCCGGGCAATAGCTGCGGTTTTTGGCGTGGGGCGTAAACAGGTCAAGCTGGCCAATGCTGAGATCGTCCTGGAGACTACTGGATACCCTGTTGGCACGGTCCCGCCATTCGGACACCCTCAACCCATTCGCGCACTCATGGACCCACGCGTTCTCGAACACGACGAATGCTATGCTGGAGGCGGCGCGCATAACGCCCTGACACGCCTCAATCCACAAGACATCTTGAAAATAACGAGTGCAGAGATCATCGATCTGCACAATAGGCCATCGTAATTCTGGGGGATCACCCCAGTAATTCCTAGAAAAATTACAACCTTATGAAATCAACATCAACGCGTCCGTTGTTACGGATCATTTTATCGGTATTTTTTATATTGGCGATCGTGTTTGGATATTTCGCCTACAGATGGTATCAACGCAGCGGGGAACGAACCACGCGCTTTTTCAGTTGGATGAGAGATCCTGAGGGACATTCCGATTGGGCCATCACAGCCGGCGAGCGCTGCGGGGATGCTCCTTTCCAAATGCCCACTACGGGATATATCGGCTTCTTATGGGATGACTCCTTTCGTCCAGGGCACCGCCACCAGGGTTTGGATATTTTTGGAGGCTACGATTCAGGTATCACACCGGTCTATGCAGCCTACGATGGCTATCTGACCCGTCTGTCCGACTGGAAATCATCTCTGATCATCCGCATCCCCAGCGATCCACTCGCCCCCGCACGCCAGATCTGGATCTATTACACCCATCTTGCTGATCGAGATGGGACTTCGTTTATCGAACCAGATTTTCCCCCTGGCACAACTGAAGTCTTTGTCGAAGCTGGCACTCTGCTCGGCTATCAGGGCGATTACTCTGGCGATCCTAACAATCCAACAGGCGTGCACCTACACTTTTCGATTGTGCTGGATGATGGCCAGGGTCATTTTCGAAACGAACTCAAAATCCAGAACACGCTGGACCCATCGCCCTATTTAGGATTGGTCGTAAACGCCAATGAGAATACCGGAGAAGTACCGGTATGCCCAGGACGAAGTTCTCCGAACTGATGGAGAAAACAAAGAATGCGCTCTCTGAACGGAAGCGAAAAGGGCTATCCAGAGTTAGATGTGAGTGGGGTGCTCCGGCTCAAATCTAATTCTGTGTGATCACCTTGGTTATCGCTAGAGACACTGCTATTATTCAAAACAGCGATCATCTTGGGGTGCAGCACTGGGTTCGCCGCCACAACAGAATACGGCTGACGAAAATAGTCAGCATCGCCATGGATGTCCGAAACTCTGCCTCCAGCTTCTTGCACGATCAAGGTGCCCGCTGCCAAGTCATAGTGATTCAAGCGCAATTCCCAATAGCCATCAAAGCGCCCCGCGGCCACATAGCATAGGTCGATAGCTGCTGAACCAAATCGACGAACTCCTTGCGACCTCATCATGAAATTGCTAAAGTGATCCAGGTTATTATCTGGATTTGTCCAGGTGTCATAGTAGAAACCGGTCACCAGGAGGCTAGACTCAAGTTTGGGTGCAGAGGACACGCGCAAAGGCCGTCCGTTCAACCAGGCTCCAGCACCACGTTGAGCATAAAAGCACTCTTCCCTCATGGGGTCATAAACCACACCCAAATTTAGTTTATTCCCCTGGGCGTAGGCAATCGATACCGAGTAGATGGGGATGCCATGCGCGTAATTGACGGTACCATCCAGGGGGTCGATATACCAGACATGGCTGTCATCGCCCGCTATTCCGCTGCTCTCCTCGGTTTCTACCCGATGGCCCGGATATCGCCTGCCAAGTTCGTCTAGCAGATACGCCTCTGAGCGGTGGTCCATCTCGGTGACCAGGTCAATTTCACCTTTTCGCTCGACCAGGATCTCCTCACCGAAGCCCTGGCGAAGGATTTTCCCAGCTTGGCGAGCCATCTCAATAAGATTAGATAATTTAGGTTGCATTGTTGTCTCATAAAGAAACCCCCCGTCATCAACCACCGTAACGGGAGGTCAAATTTCTTGGATATGTTCGTCCTGGATGAACTTATTTACGCACCATCGCTGCCCTGGGCAAGGATTTTATAAAGCTCGTCAAGCTCATCTTGGATCTCTGAGCGGTGAGCACGCGCTTCTTTCAATATCGCCTCAAAAGCCGGTTTCTGTTCTTCAGGAAGGGTATTCAATAAGCGCTCTGTGCGCGTAATTTGCTGGCTTTTGTGCCGCAGTTTGTTCTCCAGCCGCTCAAGGTACTCGCGGTAGAAATCATTCTCGCTCATGGGAGGCGGTATCGATGGGGGTCCCTGGGTAAGGATTTCCGCCACAGTCAACAGGAATTCTGGTGTATCGACTGGCTTTTCAAGGAAGCGCACAGCGCCAAGTTTCAAAGCAAAATCCCTGTCTTCGGGAGTAATATATGTCGCTGATAAAAAGATGACCGGAATGCTTTGGGTTTTGGGGTTATTTCGCAAACTGTGCATCAAAGAAAACCCATCCATACGCGGCATCAAAATATCGGTGATCACCAGGGCTGGTTTCTCCTTGGCAATCATCTCCAAGGCCTCTTCCCCATTGGTGGCAGTCACCACGGGATATCCCTTGAACCGCAGAGTCACAGCCAGCAGCTCTAAGATATGGGGTACATCTTCTACAACCAGTATGGGTCCAAAAGGCACAAGCATAGCAAACTCCTAAGCAATCTGCGCACCTATTGTAGTCTTTTTTATACGCGGGGACAAGCACCTATCCAGGTCACTACATTAAATTACTTCAACGCTTCCATGACCACTTCATCAAAGGGGAGCAATGCCGTCTTGAACTTGTTCTTGGCATACGCATAATAGCAAGCCTTCGCACTGTCCGTGGCCAAGCTCCTAAAGCGCCCTTTGATGGGCGCAACTACGCAGCAGGTATCGGCGGCGAATTTCGCCCCGGCAGCCTCGATCTGCGCGGTGTAGCCCATGCGGTCAGCGATCTCTTTAGTGGGACGGGCCGTAGTGATCCAGAATTCTTTGGTAACTTCTTTTCCATCTAAAAGGTCTGCAATATGGGCAATTTCTTTGATCGATAAATGCGGGCAACCCAGGCTGACAAAATCAATCTCTTTTGATTGTGCATCGATCAAGGATTCGCGGGCATTATGGATATCCTCAGCCTTGAGAAGAATCTGCTCCCCAGGCGGGATGATCTGACTCGCCTCGGGGGTGATGCCTTCCATATGGAACAGGGCCACCCCCCCATAGGTAGCCAGACTGGCGCAAAAAGATTTCAGGTTTTCAACCGTGGCTGACTCGATCCCACGGATGTAAGGCACGCGCCTCCCACCAATTTTTTCCAAATGCTCGCCAAGGGATTTCCCTAAAGCTCCAAAAACTGAATTTTCTCCTATAGCACCTTCGACCTGTACGGTAAGGGTAGGCTGACGATTTTCTTCCAGGTGAAAGCCATACTCCGGGGTCAGACCGGTCAAAGAAGCTGCCATGGCGCTGGGGCCGCCCTCGCGATTGGTGCGCGCCCCCAGCACCGAGTTGGCATACGCCACGGCGCTGGACTCAGCCCAGGCAATATGTTCACCGTAGTGGGGAGTGTTGCCGATCAAATAGGGTGTGCAGGTGGCCGTGGTGATGATATTCATGCGTTCGAAGGCAGCCAACACCCTTTGTTGGTTCTCAGCAAATTCCGGGTCAATGCCCAGGGTTTGCCAATTCTCGATATCCATTCCAGCCGGGTTGAGTGTGGTTAATACCTGGGCGCGGCCGCCACCCTCAGCCATCTCAGAGAGAAATGCCAGACCGGCTTCCCCAAGGTTTGCATAACTCACCCCAGATATCTGCACCGAGGTCACAGGGATCAATCGCTCTGCCCCATAGATAGTACCCAGGGCTGTCAATATCTCCATCGCCTTCTGGGTGGCGCGTCCGTGCGCCCCGTCCAACATGGCTAGTTGTTTTTCCGTTAGTTGCATGATTTCCCTATGTAGAGACGACCCAACGGGGCATCTCTACTTTAAAAACTTGTCTATTTTTACATCTGGGTATTGAACTTTCTCATAGCCTTTACGTGCTTCATCTACGGGTGCGGTCAAATCGAAGCCCAGTTTGGTGGTTAATTTGGTGCCTGGCTCTGCGCTGGGATCCAGGCTAGAGCCGGGTTCTTTATCCATCATCACCAGATCGCGATCACCTTGAAAGCGCGTCGCCATGGCCCACTCCACCTGCAGGGGGTCATAAATATCGATGTCTTCATCTACGACAAAAACATGTTTGCACGATCGGTGTCCTGCAAAGGCCGCTTGTATAGCCTTCTTACCATCGATTTCGTTCTGCTTATCGATCTGTACGATGGCGTGCAGCCATGAACAGCCTCCGGGATTGATATTCACATCCTTGCACTTGACGACTTCATTTACGCTGCGGAATATGGTTGGCTCGCGTGGCATCCCCATTAACAATTTGTGCTCCAGAGCACCCGTGAGCAGCGCTTGCCAGATGGGGTCATTGCGGTGGGTAATCGCCTTGACCTCGAAAACCGGCTCATGCCGAATCACATCCTGGGTTTCTGTCAAATCAACGAAGGGACCCTCAGCGTGGGTGCGATCCCGGTAGACAGTGCCTTCCAGCACAAACTCTGCCTCTGCTGGGATCATCAGATCAATAGTTTTGGCCCTGACTAATCGAAGTGGCTCAAGGGCATTGGCGATGGTCAATTCATCCACACCGATCTCCACAGAGATCGCTCCAGCTGCCAGCACATTGGGTGGATTACCAATGCATACAGCCACGTCCACCTGCCCCAGATCATCTAGAAATTTGTGGAAATGCCGTCCTTTGACCACTCGAATAGACATCTCCGTTGGTGAAAACTGCATACAACGGTGATAGTCTAAATTCTGCCCGTATTCGGGGTGTTTTGCCACAAAGACCCCGGCGGTGATATAAGGACCGCCATCGCCTTCAAAATGCAGGGGGATAGGTAGAGAGTTCAGGTCGGGGTTTAAATGAACCACTTCCTGGCAGGGCGCAATACCCTCACCCCTACGCTCCTCTCCCAGTGGGAGAGGGGTTAGGGGTGAGGGGTTTTCAATTGCTTCAGTCAGCATGGGAATGATCTCTGCGACGGGTATCCCAAAATAACCCGCAAAATCTGCCTTAGTGCAGAAAATATTGCCCATCAGGCGATAGTCAGACTCGATCACATTCTCGAAGATCACTGGGCGGGGTTCCAACTCTTTGAGTACGGCGGCGATCTCGTAGGTTTTAGAGATCGGCTCGGTGATGCGAACCAGGCGACCTTCTGAATCTAGCCTGTCTAAAAAACTGCGGAGAGTCATATTTTTTACCTAGAAATTCATGGGATTCTGGCGATCGAGTTCCCACTTGAGTGAATTAGCAATGATGTACTTGTAAATTTCGTGCAAGGATTTTTCATTTCGAACTGTAATCTCAACCCCTCAACCACGTCGATTCGATACGATACTTTCCTGCAAATATTACCACTTTGACCTCAGCTAACGATCATCAGGGTCAGGCACTTCTTGCGCAGCCTTGTGCAGAATATCAAAACCCATTTCGATTAGTGCATCCAATTGGTTATGATCCTGGAAATCGTCCAATCTGGTCAATGCCTTATGCAGTGAAGCCCGCACACCGCTGGCACGATGCGCCCAGATCGAATCCGCAGAAAGCCGCTCCAGACGATCAACAAGCAGCCTGGCTTTATCCAATTTTTGTTGATCGATAGATCTCATCTCAAGGTGAATTATAAAGGATATGTAGAAATTACTGGAGTGATCCACCAGAAATAGTTGTGAGTGGGGTGCTCCGTACCCCACTCACAACTATTTCTGGAAAGTCTTGGGACGAATCCCAGAGAGCCAAGAAGCTGGGCTCCTTCATTTTCGTCAGGAATGATAAAATCCTGACATTCATAAATCGAGGTAATTCAATGAACGATCAAAAAGTCATTTTCTCCATGGTGCGGGTCAACCGCCGCTTTCCACCCAGCAACAAAGAAGTCATCCGCGATATATCACTCGGTTTCTATTATGGCGCCAAGATCGGCGTTGTAGGGTTGAATGGATCTGGCAAAAGCACGTTGCTGCGCATCATCGCTGGCATGGATGATGGCTATGAGGGGGAAGTGGTTTTCTCCCCAGGGTATAGTGTCGGCTTATTAGAACAGGAACCCTCCTTGGACCAAGAAAAAACGGTCAAAGAGATCATCGAGGAAGCTGTCCAACCTATCATCGATAACATCAAGGCTTTCGACGAAATCAACGAAAAATTCGCTGATCCTGACGCCGATTTTGATGCCCTAATTGCTGAACAATCACGGCTTCAAGAGTGGCTCGATCAACATAACGCCTGGGATTTGGACAGCCGCCTGGATATGGCCATGGAGGCATTACGGTGCCCGCCCCCGGACACATTGGTCTCTGTGCTCTCAGGCGGAGAGCGCCGCCGGGTTGCGTTGACGCGCCTGCTGCTTACTGAACCCGACATCCTGCTGTTGGACGAACCGACGAATCATCTCGATACCGAATCGGTCGCCTGGCTAGAGCGGCACCTTCAAGAATATCCAGGCACCGTTATCGCTGTTACTCACGATCGCTATTTTCTGGATAATGTCGCCGGCTGGATATTGGAACTGGACCGCGGCCATGGTATCCCTTGGAGAGGCAATTATTCATCCTGGTTGGAGCAAAAACAAGAACGCCTGCGTGTCGAGGAGAAAGCCGAAGATAAGCGCATCAAAACCTTGGAGCGTGAGTTGGAATGGATCCGCATGGCGCCGAAAGCCCGGCACGCCAAAGGCAAAGCCCGCTACAACGCCTACGAACGTCTGCTATCGCAAGAATTCGAAGCTCGCCGTGAAGATTTAGAAATCTACATCCCACCTGGGCCGCGCCTGGGCGATTTGGTAATCGAGTTCGAACAGCTCAGCAAAGGTTACGGTGAGCGGCTGCTGATCGACGATTTCACCCGCAGCATCCCGCCCGGTAGCATCGTCGGGATCATTGGACCCAATGGTGCCGGGAAGACTTCGCTGCTGCGCTTGATCACAGAGCAAGAGCAGCCCAACACTGGCATAGTGAAAGTAGGGGGGACGGTTCAATTAGGCTATGTCGATCAGTCTCGGGATACGCTAGATGGGGGAAAAACTGTTTGGGAAGAAATTAGCAGCGGCGAGGAGTTCATCCAACTGGGTGGACGCAAACGTAACTCGCGCGCCTATGTGGCATCGTTCAATTTCTTGGGCAGCGATCAGCAGAAAAAAGTCAAGGATTTATCCGGGGGTGAGCGCAACCGCGTCCACCTGGCGAAGATCCTTAAGGAAGCCGCCAACGTGATCCTGCTCGACGAGCCGACCAACGACCTGGACGTGAATACCCTGCGCTCATTGGAGGAAGCTCTGGAGAATTTCGCAGGCTGTGCCATTGTAGTCTCGCACGACCGCTGGTTCCTGGACCGCATTGCTACCCACATTCTGGCCTTTGAAGGCGACAGCCATCTGGAGTGGTTCGAGGGCAACTGGTCCGATTATGAAACAGCCCGCCGCGAAAGGTTGGGCGCAGATGCCGACACGCCCAAACGCATCAAATACCGCCGCTTAACCCGCTAATTGTCTTGCGGTTTGTGGTTTGAAATAAAACCAACCGGTTTCACCGCAAAACCTGTGTAA
>CAYWIC010000031.1:0-11569 GCA_964458115.1 uncultured Anaerolineales bacterium
TGGGTATTGGTAAATTCTATTTGGTCAGTCCCAAATTCATCTCGGCTGATGGCGGTTTCAAACGCGTGGTTTGGATGAGCGCCAATCTTAAAGAGAGCATGGCCGAGGAATTCAAGGTTGTTGCAGAACGCGAAGGCATCCCCGATCTGATGGATTGCATTGCTGATGGCAATTCGGTCACCACTGTTGAAGAGTTGGTCGAGTGGGTCAAAGAGAAAGACCATCCCGTGCTGGATATGGGCCCCATGGTGGCTAAATCCGCCCGTGTGGAAGGTGCAGATGATGTCATCGCCCAGGCGGAAGCCGTAGTCGAGGCCGCAACCGCGAAGGAAGAGACCCCTGCACCCAAAGAAGAAGAACCTGTAGTTTCGGAGGCTCCCGCTGTTGATGCACCTCCCACTGCCCCAGCAGCGCCTGCAATACCCGCGCCCCCGAGCGCCCCAGCGCCCGCTGGCTCTGTTGAACAACGCGTCGAACGTCTTGAACGCGCGGTAACAACCCTGATCGGTTCGCTGGTCGGCGCTCTGGCTGAGATCGGCGAGGTCGATACCTCTCAGGTGGCAGTAGCACCGGCTGCGCCTCCCACCCCCGAGGTCGCGCCCGTAACACCTGAGCCTAAGGTCGAACTTCCCAAAGATAAGGATTGGCTGCCCGAAAGCACCAAGACAGATATCACAAAAGAGCAATGGTCTGGCACCGTGCGCGAGGTCACCCTCGGCGCCACATCTGCGGAAGGCGGCACTCGCACCAAGACCGTCACCATCGGTGGTGAGACAGCCATGCCCTTCATGGAATTTGAGGGCCAGATGCCCCACGCACCTATTGTGGCTGTCGAGATCAAAGATCGCCGACCCGATGACTGGTCTGACTTACTCATGGAAAAGTGGGGCGATGCAGTCAATGACCCCAGCGATTGGGCCAAGGCTGCCGAAGCCGCTGGCGCTGACCTAATTTTGCTCACTCTCTCCCTGACCGACTCGGAGGGCAATCCCAACACCCCAGAAGCGGCTGTTGCAGCTGTCAAGAAAGTCCTCAAGGCAACTGGCTTACCCGTGGCCGTATTTGGCCCCGGTCAGGCTGAAATTGACAATGAACTCCTGGTGCCTGTTGCGGATGCGACAAAAGGTGAACGCTTGCTATTAGGCTTCTGCGAGGACAAGAATTACCGCACCATCGTCGCCGCTGCGCTAGCCAACGATCATCTAATCAATGCCCGCACGGCCATGGACGTCAACCTGGCCAAGCAGCTAAACATCCTCATCAGTGATATGGGCCTGCCTTTGGACCGCGTCGTGATGGATCCGACCACTGGCGCATTGGGCTATGGCTTTGAATACGGTTACTCTGTCATGGAGCGACTGCGCTTAGCCGCTCTCCAGGGAGACAGCATGACCCAAATGCCCATGCTGGTCACCCCAGGTGAAGAATGCTGGAAAACCAAGGAAGCCAAAGTCGGCACCGATGTCCCCGAAGAATGGGGCGACTGGCTCGAACGAGCCATCACCTGGGAAACCTTGACTTCGGTTATGCTGATCGAGTCCGGTGCTGATCTTGTGGTGGTACGCCACCCCGAAAGCCTGCACCGTACTCAACAGGCAATCAAGGATTTGATGGGAGAGTAAGGATCATATAGACCTTGAAGGTTTCAGAAACCTTCAAGGTCTTCATGGAGAAATAATATGGCACTATCAGGAATTCAAATCTACAAACTACTGCCACAGACCAATTGTAAAGACTGTGACTTCCCTACTTGTCTGGCCTTCGCCATGAAGCTGGCCGCCAAGCAAGTTGAGTTATCTCTTTGCCCTCACGTCAGCGATGAGGCTATGGAACAGCTATCAGAAGCTGCCGCACCTCCGGTACGTCCCTTTGTGCTCAGCTCCAACGGCAATGAAGTCAAAGCCGGCAATGAAGTGGTGATGTTCCGCCACGAAAAAACTTTTTATAGTCATCCTGGACTTTTCTTACGGGTGTATGACTCCGAAAGCGCCGATGAAATCAAAGCCAAAGTTACCCCGGCAGATGCCTATAAGGTAGATTATGTCGGTATGGAACTCGAGATGAGCGGCTTCGCTATCCAGGCGAATGGCGGCGACTTTGCAGGAGCAGTCAAAGCTGTGCGTGAAGTTAGCCACCGACCCGTGATCCTCCTGGGGTCTCCTGAGGTTCTCAAAGCCGGTCTGGCAGAACTCGACGAAGGCGAAAAACCAATGATCGGTCATGCCACAGTGGACAACTGGCAGGCAATGGCTGACTTGGCCAAGGAATTCGACGCTGCGCTGGCCATGTCCGCAGATACCATCGATGAAATGGGAGATCTGGCTGGGAAACTCACCGAGGCTGATGTCAAAGACCTGGTGCTTTCACCCACTCAACGTGGCTTCCGGGGCACGCTCATCGCCAATACGGTCGCCAGGCGCATGGCCTTGAAGGCAAATTTCCGACCCCTGGGATATCCTATCATCAGCTTCCCCGGTGATGTCGGCGATGCGGCCTTGGAGGTTACTCTTGCTGCACAAGCCATCGGTAAGTACAGTGGCTTCATCGTGCTGGATCACTTCAGCCCGGAAACAGTCTATTCCCTGTTGGTATTACGGGAAAATATCTTCACAGACCCACAGAAACCCATCCAGGTACAGCCCGGTGTGTACGAGATCAACGACCCGACACCCGAATCTCCAGTCCTGGTAACCACTAACTTCAGCATCACCTATTTCAGCGTAGCGAACGAAGTCGAGAGCGCGGGTCTGCCCGCCTGGCTTTTGGTTACCGAGTCCGAGGGGATGAGTGTGCTGACTGCCTGGGCAGCTGGCAAGTTCGATGCCGAACGTATCGCCAAAGACGTCAAGCGTTTTGAGGTTGGCGACAAGGTCAGCGCAATGAACATTGTCCTTCCTGGGCATACTGCTGTCCTCTCTGGTGAACTCGAGGAAGAACTCCCCGACTGGAATGTGCTAGTCGGACCTCGTGAGGCAGTCGACCTACCTGCCTATATGAAGCAAGCCGTATAACAGTGTCCAGTAAACAGCGAGCAGAAACCAGTAAATCTGGATACTGCTCGCTGACGACTGATTACTGGTAACTGAATACTGTCCACTGATAATGGCCCAACATTTAGTAAAATTCGACATCGCAGAAGAACCAATCCAGTGTTCCACTGGGACATTGGTCACAGAAGCCGCGTCACAGGCTGGAGTAGAAATCAACCAACCTTGCGGAGGACAAGGACGCTGTGGGCGCTGTGCGGTAAAAGTCACCGATGGCGACGTTCGCCGTCGCAGCACCTTACGACTTTCATCGGAAGACGTTGCCAAAGGATTTGCTTTGGCGTGTCAATCGGTCATTGAAAGTGATGCCAGCATCACGGTTCCACCGCAAGAGAAGATTGAACGCAGACTGACTACGGATCGAATAGCCGCCGAAGTGGTCGTCCCCGAAAGCTACGATCCACAGCAATCACAGACCATTCGTCGATTGCACCTGAAACTGACTCCACCCAGCATGGATGATCAGACAGATGACTGGAGTCGCCTGCAAACAGCAGCACGCAAACAAGCTGGAGTCACAGACCTAAAAACCAGTTTGGAGATGCTGCGGAAAATTGGAGGCGTGGTTCGCGAAGGTGATTGGAATGTCACTGCGGTTCTGAATGCAAAAACCTGGGATTGCCCCGATTGCCCTGCAGAGTTATTGGATATTAATCCTGGGCATATCCCCCAGGATACGCCTCTTTGGGGGGTTGCCATCGATATCGGCACCACCACTGTCTCGCTATGGCTTACCGACCTGCTCACCGGCCAGGTGCGCGCCCAGGTTGCTGAATATAATCAGCAGATTTCACGCGGCGAGGATGTGATCTCGCGCATCATATTCGCTGGTAAAAATGGTGGTGAAGTGAAGATGCGCACGCTGGTGATGGATACGATCAACGAACTTCTTGGGCGGGCTTGCAAACGAGCCAAGGCAAAGCCCGAAGAGATCATCAAAGCGACCATTTCTGGGAATAGCACAATGATGCATCTCTTGCTGGGTATCCCGGCTTCGAGCATCCGATTAACACCCTTTGTCACTGTTGTGAATCACATTCCTTCAATGTCTGCCCGAGATCTGGGGCTTGAGATCCATCCCAGAGCAATAGTAGACTGTTTGCCAGGAGTTGCCAGTTATGTGGGCGCGGATATAAGCGCTGGGGTATTGGCATCAGGCATGGATTATTCCAAAGATGTAATCCTTTTCATGGATGTAGGCACCAATGGTGAGATCGTGCTTGGTTCCAGCGACTGGCTGGTGACCTGTGCCTGTTCGGCAGGCCCCGCCTTCGAAGGTGCAGGAGTTCTGCACGGCATGCGCGCCACAAAAGGCGCCATCGAAGAGGTCTGGATCAATGGCGATACCTACGATCCATCTTTTCGGGTGATCGGAGGCGTCAAGCCGCGCGGGCTGTGTGGCAGCGGTTTGATCTCTCTCTTAGCCGAGATGTTCCTTACTGGCGTGGTCGATAAAGGGGGTAGTATCAACACCAAACTCGCCTCACCACGCGTGAGGGAGGGCGATCACGGTAGCGAATACGTGATAGCCTGGGGAGAAGAAACCAAGGAAGGAAAGGATATTGTCATCACCAATGTGGATGTAGACAACCTGCTGCGCGCTAAAGCAGCCATCTACGCGGGTTTCACGGTCTTAGCAGACAGCGTAGGCATCCCCCTGGAAACGGTTGACCAGGTTTTGATCGGTGGATCGTTCGGAAAATATATCAATGTCGAGAAAGCGGTCGAAATTGGCCTGCTGCCAGATGTGGACTGGAATCGTTTTCAATTTTTGGGCAATACTTCCGTGCGAGGTGCGTACTTAGCGCTGATCGATCACACCTTGAGACGCCGAATCACTGAGATTGCCGCTCGTATGACCTATATCGAGCTTTCTGCCGACAACACGTTCTACGATGCCTTTATGTCGGCTTTGTTTTTGCCGCACACAGATATGAATTTATTCCCATCTGTGGCCGCGACGATGGAGAAGTAGTAACAAATGTGCAAATGGCATATACGCAAGAATTTTCTTGGCCATTTTGCCGATTTGCATATTTGCTCATTTGAAAAGGAGTGACACCTATGTATATCATTGGAGAGAATATTCATATTATCTCCCCGGCTGTCAAAGAAGCGCTAAAGAATCGCGATCGCGAATTCTTCAAGGAATTGGCCATCAAGCAGGTCGAGGCTGGCGCGCAATGTGTTGATCTTAACCTTGGCCCTCGCAAGAAAGACTGGGATGAAGTCTTTCCTTGGATGGTAGAGACCGTCGAAACCGTGGTTGATGTGCCCCTTTGCATTGATACTACGAATGTTGATGGCATGGAGGCCGCGCTGAAAACCATCACCAAGGCGCAGCCCATTCTCAACTCAACCTCAGCCGAACCCGAGCGCCTACAGGCTGTACCCGAATTGGCGAAGAAGTACAATGCCAAAATGATCGCATTGACAATGTTGAAAAGCGGCATTCCAGTGGGTGCAGACGAGCGCGTCAATATTGCTCTTGAGCACCTCATTCCACGGTGTCTAGAAATTGACTACCCAATCACAGATTTGATCATCGATCCCCTGGTTCTGACCGTTTCGGGTTGTCAGGAATATTGCCCTGAGTTGATCGAGGCTATCCGCACCATTCAGTTCGCCTGGGACCCACCACCGTTGATCTCTGTGGGGCTATCGAACGTATCCAATGCAGTTCCTCACAAGAATCGACCACTGATCAACAGCGTATATTGCGCTATGGTGATGGGTGCTGGCCTCAAAATGATGATTGCTAACCCCCTCGAGACTGAGTTGATGGAAGTCATACGCATCATCGAAGAGCGCGATGAGAGCACACCCCTTAACCAACTGTATCTCAAGATCAACGATCGCATCGAGAACATGGAATATCCCACCATTGACGATGTTGATCTTAGCGACCCCGAACAAGCCGCTGTTTGGAAGACCGTGCAGATCCTGCTCAACCAGGTCATCTATGCGGACTCATATTTAGAACAGTGATTCTAGTGATCAGTAATCAGTGAACAGGAATCAGAATTGCATCACTGTTCACAGTCCACTGACCACTGAACACTAAACTACGGAGGATCACCATTATGTCAAAACCCGAAGTAAATGTCGATGAGCTTCTGGCGAAAGCAAAAAAGCCTTCCGCCGATGCCATGGCATTACATCCATTCTACCGGGGCAAAGTTGAGACCAATCTCAAATGTGCAGTCAGGGATTTCAATGACTTTGCTATCTGGTATACCCCTGGTGTAGCGGCTCCCTGCCGGGCTATCGCAGAAGACCCTGAACTGGTGTATGAATACACCAACAAGTGGAACACCGTAGCTGTCGTCAGCGATGGGACGCGCGTGTTGGGGCTTGGTGATATCGGTCCCAAAGCTGGTCTGCCAGTTATGGAAGGTAAAGCCCTACTCTATAAGTACTTGGGCGGTGTCGATGGCGTTCCCATTATGTTAGACACCAAAGATCCCGATGACATCATCAAGACTGTGCTGATGCTGCAGCCTGGTTTGGGTGGCGTCAATCTGGAAGATCTCTCACAGCCCAAGTGCTTCCGCATCTTGGACACACTGCGCGAAAAGGCTGAGATCCCTGTGTGGCACGACGACCAACAAGGCACCGCAACGGTCACACTGGCAGCGCTGATCAATGCCCTAAAGATCGTCAACAAACCCATGGATGAAGTCAAAATCGCCTTCATCGGCAGCGGCGCATCCAACGTGGCCTGTTCGCGCCTGATCTTTGGCTGGGGCGGCGATCCTGCCAAATGCTTCATGGTTGACAGTAAAGGCATCTTGGGAATGCATCGTACCGACCTGGAAATGCGCAAGGCAGAATACGTAGACAAATGGAAGCTGTGCCAGATCACGAATAAAGAAAAGCGCGAAGGCGGCATCGCTGATGCCATGAAAGGCGTTGATGTAGTTGTCGGCCTCGCAAAACCCGGACCCGATGTGATCAAGAAAGAATGGATCCAGGCTATGGCTGATGATGCCATCGTCTTTGTCTGCGCCAACCCTGTGCCTGAGATCTGGCCTTGGGAGGCCAAAGAAGCCGGTGCCCGGATTGTTGCAACGGGGAGGTCTGATTTCGACAACCAGGTCAATAACTCCCTGGGATTCCCAGGCATCTTCCGAGGCGCTCTGGATGTACGCGCCAGCACCATCACCGATGAAATGTGCTTTGCTGCTGCTGAAGCGCTAGCCGATCACGTTGGCGACGACCTCAGCGAAGAGCACATCCTGCCGACCATGGATGACTGGGAAGTCTTCCCTCGTGAGGCTGCTGCTGTTGGGATGAAAGCCCAAGAGCAAGGTGTCGCTCGTCTTGAGAAAACATATGACGAGCTGCTCGATCATGCTCGTAAGATGATCAAGACATCCCGTGACCAGACCCACATGATGATGCGTGAAGGCTTCATCGCTGAAGCGCCAGAAACATAGAAGAGGTGTAAATATGTATGATCTAATAGTTGTTGGAGGTGGTCCTGCTGGCCTCACTGCGACGATCTATGCCCTGCGTAAACGCTTGAATGTGCTGCTGGTGACGAAGAACTTGGGCGGCAAAACCAATTGGCGCATGGCACTCCCGGGTGTGGAAGAGGACGAATACTATAAAGTCATTCGCGGTCTTGAAACTGTGAGTAAGTTCAAACAGGAACTCGAATACCTGGACTTTGCTCGCGAAATGGAAGCGGTCGAGGAAATCACCAAAGTGGACGATCATTTCGTCCTCAAGACCAAAGAAGGTAGCGAGCTCAAGGCCAAAGCCGTCATAATCGCTTCAGGGACCAAGCAGCAGTTCTTGGATATCCCTGGGGAGAAGAAATTCATGATGAAAGGCTTGTGCTATTCAGCCCTGAGCTATGCACCCCTATTCATCGATAAAACAACGACCGTGATCGGCGTCGACGATTTGGCCTTGCGTTCTGCCGCAGAACTGGCAACCGTCGCCACGCAAGTCAACCTCGTAGGCCCCGACGCAGACAGCATGAACTCTCCTTTAGGAAAGAAATTGCATGAGGCAGAGAACGTCACTCTCTTTGAGAGCTACAAAGTTGCTGAAGTTTTGGGTAGTGAGTACGCTGAAAAACTTGTCGTTGAATCACCGACTGGCGAAAAGACGGAAATTCCAGCTGATGGAACATTCGTAGAAATGGGACTGGTTCCCAATTCACAGATGCTTTCTGGTCTAGTCGACCTCGACGACAAAGGCCGCATTGTCATTGACTGCGGCGCGAAGACTAGCACTCCTGGAATCTTCGCCGCTGGTGATGTCACCACCATCGATGCCGAGCAGGTATTAGTTGCCGTGGGCGAAGGAGCCAAAGCTGCCCTTAGTGCCTATGAATATCTCCTAAAGCTTTAAAGCATCCACGCAGCGTGGTTTTCAATCGCCAGCTTCTATAGAAGCTGGCGATTCTTTATTAACCCGGTCAAAAAGACAGATATTCTTCGACAAATCAAGAAGAGCGCCAGTATCATCGAAGCCAAAATGGCCTTTTGGCCTTACGATGCCGTTGTGATCATAGAAGGAGAAACTATCAACAAAATTGGCTAGATCCTTCATACAGAGATCCAACCTTTACCTAGAGTGCTTGAAACCTTGACCTGTCTGGCAGTTGAAACCGACGAAGAACAGGTCGATCCTTGAACAAAGTGAAACTCTACACCCTAACTTAAGCATTATTACAGGAAAACACCAAGGAGAGGACTGATATAATTTGGATGGTATTTAGGCGTTCTAGCGCGCAAATACCATCCTTTTTGCTTCATCACGATGAAAGATCCATCGAGGACAAGATGACAGAAAATTCCAAGTGGCTGTTAGGGGACACTCCCAATCCGTTAGGGGGACTTGCTGACGAGATGCGCGTGGAACTGCGTGAGCGTGAACCGTTCGACCTGGCGCGGCGTACGGGCGCGATTTACACTCCTTCGGGTAGCGCTGAAGGTGAATTCAAAATGCCCTTCTGGAACCGGGAGGTGGTTATCCGTTTTCCAGATTTTGCTGCCTTGGAAGCGGATTCTAGCAAAGAATTGAACACTTTCGACCAGACCATGTTGCTGTACTATTTCAATCTCTCAGATGGCACGCCCCAAGCTGGCAAATGGATTGCCTTCACCGAACTGCCCGACGGAAAATTCTACACCCAGGCTTACAAGGGCTATACTGGGGGAGAGCTAACCAGGGCCTTTGGCAACGACGATGAAGCATTTATCCAGTCCGCTGAGAGCCTGGGAGGGCGGCGCGAATTCTTTGGCAATGTCGCTTTTTCTTATCAGGTGCTGCCACGCCTAGCAATGATGGTGGCTTGTTGGCTGGGTGACGAAGATTTCCCAGCATCGTATAATGTGCTCTTCGATGCCGCTGCGGGGCATCATCTGACAACGGATGCTCTCGCCATTCTGGGGAGTACGCTGACGAAAAAATTGATCAAAGCGAAAAGTTCGAAATAAATAGTTCACCGGAAACTTAAGGTTTCTTCGAAACCCAGTTTCCGGTGAACTGAGGAGCTACTTCATGAAACTAGCAATTAGCGGTAAAGGCGGAGTTGGCAAGACCACGCTCTCAGCGCTGTTGGCTCAGGCTTACGTTGACACGGGACGCGACGTATTAGCGGTAGATGCCGACCCATCCCCCTGTCTAGCTGGAGCCCTGGGTTTCCCTGAAGAGAAGCTGGCCAAACTCGAACCCATCGCCGAGATGGAGCAACTTATCGAAGAGCGCACCGGAGCAAAACCGGGCACTGTTGGTGGTTTCTTTACTCTCAACCCACGCGTGGATGACATTCCCGAACGTTTCAGCGTGGTTCACCGCGGAGTGCGCCTGCTGGAAAGTGGCTCGGTAGATCTGGGAGGCTCTGGTTGTATCTGTCCTGAAGCAGCTATGCTCAAGACGCTTTTCACCCACTTGCTTTTCCGTGAGGATGATGTGCTCATCCTGGATATGTACGCCGGAGTCGAGCACCTGGGACGTGCCACTGTGGATTTCGTCGATGCCATGATCATCGTCGTCGAGCCGACGCGCCGCAGCCTGGGCACGGCCAAGCAAATCAAGAAGCTGGCCCAAGATATTGGCCTCGACCGCCTGTGGCTGGTCGGGAACAAGGTTCGTAATCAGGAAGAGTCAGAATTTCTGCAAACAGAAACACCTGGAATTCCAGTTTTGGGTTTCCTGCCCGCTGATCTGGGTGTCCAAGAAGCAGATCGATTGGGCATCCCTGTTTACGATCACGTCCCATCTCTTAAAGTATCTGCAGAGAAGATGGCAGAAATATTGGTATCAGAAATTGGAGATAAAGCATGACAACGACTTTCGCATTAGCTGGTAAAGGTGGCGTGGGCAAGACCACGGTCGCAGGAATGATCATCAAGTACCTGGCAGATACACAGACGGGCGCCATTTTGGGCATCGATGCCGACCCCAGCAGCAACCTGAACATGGTGTTGGGATTGGATTTGGAATGGACAGTGGGTGACATCCGTGAAGACATGCTCGCCCAGGTTCGCCAATCGCTGACACAAACTGGCGCCGCCATGGGAGCGCTGCCGGGCGGCATTACCAAGGCTGAGCACCTGGATTACGAAATCCGCTCATCATTAGCAGAAGGTGACCGCTTCGACCTTATAGCTATGGGCCGCGGCGAGGGACCGGGCTGCTATTGTGCCGTCAACCACAATTTGCGCGAAGTAATCGACGCCATCGGTGGAGGTTACCGCTACGTTGTCATCGACAACGAGGCCGGGATGGAGCACCTCAGTCGCCGCACGACCCGTGATGTCGATCATCTACTGGTAGTCAGCGACCCTACGCAGCGTGGCATCGTCACTGCCGAACGTATTGCGGCTATGCGCAGCGAACTGGACATTGATATTGGGAACACTTATTTGATCTTGAACCGTCTCACAGGCGATATGCCTACCCCACTGCAAGAGCGCATCGACGAGATGAATATTGAATTTTTGGGGTCCATTCCCGCCAGCACAGAGTTGGCTGAGTTCGAGTTCAGCGGCCGCCCCCTGGTCGATTTGGGAGATGAGTCACCAGTTTTTAAAGCTATTGCAGAAATGCTGATGAAGATTCTTTAGCAACATCCGTAGAAATATCCACGCATAGGGTGACGGGAAAATCGTCATAAAGGAAATCCAACATGAAAATCTTACTTCTCGGCGTTGGGCTGCAAGGCAAGGCAGCCTTGCACGATCTCGTAAAAAGCAAAAACGTGACCGAGATCGTCGCTGCTGATTGGGATTTCGATGCACTTCGGTCTTATATTGAGGGCAGAAATTACGGACCGAAAGTTAGCTGCAAACATGTTGACGTCACCAATGCGGAGAGTTTGGCAGGGTTGATGGCGCAGAGATCCGATGTGGTCATCGACTTGCTGCCCAAGGCATACCACAACATAATTGCTACCGCGGCCGTAGAGCATGGTATCCATCTAGTCAACACATCGTATACCACCCCAGAGATGAAGGCCCTGGCGGACAACGCTGAGGCACGCGGAGTCACCATTCTCCCTG
>CAYWIC010000031.1:11579-37130 GCA_964458115.1 uncultured Anaerolineales bacterium
GGCATGGACCCCGGTATTGACCTGGTACTGCTTGGCGAAGCTGTACGCTCACTAGACAGCCTTGAAGACATCATCACCTATGGAGCAGGGTTCCCTGAGGCACAAGCCGCAGGCAATCCCTTGAAGTATAAAGTGACTTGGACGTTCGAGGGCGTGCTGCTCTCCTACCGTCGGGCAGGGAAAGTAATCCGTGAAGGAGCGATCATTGAGTTTGACGGTACGGAGATGTTCGATCCCGAACACACTCACGAGATCGAACTGGACGGCTTCGGGAGATTAGAAGCTTTTCCCAACGGGGATGCCGTCAAATATGCCAAACTACTCGGGATCGAAATTTCAGGATTGCATAACCTGGGCCGCTATGTTTTGCGCTGGCCAGGTCATTGCGCATTCTGGAAAACCCTGGTAGATTTGCATTTTCTCGATGATGAGCCTTTGATGGTTGCAGGCACAGCCGTGGACCGCAAAAAATTCCTTGTTTCGCTGCTTGAGCCTCAAATCCAATACAATGATGATGAGCAAGATGTGGTCGTCGTTCGCATTGATGTGACCGGCTCCAAGGATGGGCAGAAAAAACGACTGACCTTCCAAAGTATCGACTACCGTGAGCTGGAAACCGGATTCACTTCAATGAGCCGCACCGTTGGCTTTACAGCCAGCATTGGCGCGCAGATGATCGGGAATGGTGTAATCACCAAACGGGGTTTGCTATCGCCGGTCAATGACATCCACTACGAAACATTCGTACATGAACTGCACAAACGGGGCATCTCCATAACACTCAATTCGACCAATCTCTGAAAACTCTTGATTACCCATCAAGAGTATGTTTCCGCAAAAAGGGTGTGAGCAAAGGTGCCATGTACCTTTGCTCACACCCTTTTTGCGGGGTTTCGTGGACAGAGTAATTATTCACAGACTGTTAATAACCTTAGAGTAGACTCTTCATACGCGAAGTAATTTATTGGTGTTCGACAATATTTGAGAGGAACAGCATGAACAATAAAAATAATGCAGAGGTCGCAACGTTGGGTGGCGGATGTTTCTGGTGCCTGGAGCCCATTTTCGATGAACTTATCGGTGTAGAGAGTGTAATTGTTGGTTATTCCGGAGATGAGAAACAGGCAACCTACCAAGAGGTTTGCACCGGATTGACCCGTCACGCCGAAGTAATACAAGTCACATTTGATCCAATGGTAATCTCCTTCGAAGAGCTGCTAAAAGTATTTTTCACCATTCACGATCCAACTACGCTCAACCGCCAGGGAGCAGATGTTGGTCCGCAATACCGCTCCGTTGTGTTCTATCACAGTGAACAACAGAAAGCCGCCACAGAGAAAGTAATTGCCGAGATCGAAAGCGAAAAGATTTGGGACGATCCTATCGTGACTGAGATCGCACCCTTGATCAGTTTTTTCAAAGCCGAGGATTATCACCAGAATTATTACCAGAATAACCCTAACCAGGGATATTGCCAGGTTGTCATTGCGCCGAAAGTTGCCAAGTTTCGTCAGAAGTATGCTGAGAAACTGAAGTAAAGAGATTCACTGGCCACCACCGGGATGCGAAGCGTTCCCGGTCACTATGCGGTTATTCAAGCTGATGTGGCACATCCATAAGAATACTCGCCCCCAACTGTTGGATCTGGTTGCCAGCCATGAAGGCTCAACCCATGTTATATACCTGCGTTCTTTCCAGGAAATTCAGTCGTTTGAAGATCGGTTCACTCCCCACAAAAATGGAGCCTAATCAGGGCGGCTGTAAACCTGCTCGATCTGATTGGCGAAGAAGCTATCTGCCCGGATCACCCGTCGGATAAACTGAGTGTAATCGTCAGCGCCGTTGCTGCGCGGGGCGTACTCAAAAATGGTCTGCTTATGAGCAGGGGCTTCGGCCAGCTTGACGTTATTGCGAATCGGGTCGGCAAGTTTATCGCTAAACATGCGCTGCATTTGCTCCAGGATCTCACGATCTTTGCGCAAGCGCCCACTATAGAGAGTCGGCAAAACGAAGAGCAAGCGAACTTGATGATCTGGGATTCGGCCAATGGCCTTCAATGTCCCTAATACCTGACGTGTGCCCATGACAGAGAGATGGCTCATGATCATGGGGATGATCAACTCGCTGATATATAAGAGGCCATTTTGGCTGATCAATGTGACTGAGGGAGGAAAATCGACCAGCACAAAACTATAAGGGTCATCAGCAACTCGAAGCTTATCAGAAAGAACGCGCCGGGCAACGCGCATATCTTCCATGATCCAGAGGTCTTTTTCAGCCTTGAGCATGCTGCGGTCGCTGGGTAAGATATCGATATTCTCACGCGCATTGTATATACAAGCCGAAGGTTCAGCATCCCCCAATAACAAGTCTGTCAACGAATCATCATATTCGACCCCAAAATGGTTGGCCAGACTCCCCTGGGGATCAAGATCAACACAAAGCACACGCGCCCCGCGCATTGCCAATCCCGCGGCCAGGTTGACAACCGTTGTGGTTTTGCCCGTTCCTCCCTTGTAATTCAATATACCGATGACCCTGTTAATCCTATTCTCCATACCAGCCTCTTCAATTGAATGATATTGCTCTCGAGGAATTGCCAAGGCAATCCCCATGGCCCTTAATCTGGAATTTCCCAATCCGTTCCACAAAAGCTGGGTCTCTGGGAATCGCCGTGGGACATTCCAGATGTAGGGGGTGAGCGGGGTGCGGAGCACCCCGCTCACCCCCTACATCTGGGGGATCACCCCGGCAACTCCTAGAGAACCCAAAAGCCATGCACTGAGAAAGACAGCTTTATGATTATAATCTATTTGAGAGTAGAGAAAGCCCAAAATAGAGTATGCCGGGCATCGGCTTCGCCACACTCCCCAAGATTTAGATTTCTTTCAGGAAAGGGAACGCCATGAATGTAATCGCAGATATTGCCATCGTCCCCATTGGTGTAGGGGTTTCGCTGTCCAAGTATGTCGCCGCATGTGAGCGAGTTCTGACCGAGGCCGGTTTGAAGCCCCAACTTCACGCCAACGGCACCAATGTTGAGGGGGATTGGGAGACGATCTTCAACGCCCTAAAACATTGTCACGAAACAGTACATGCCATGGGAGCGCCGCGCATCTCAACCACGATACGATTGGGTACGCGCACCGATAAAGTTCAAACCCTTTCTGATAAAATCGATAGCGTTGAAGAAAAATTGATCAAAGAGGAATACAAACCATGAGTTCAGCGCGCAGCGAAGCGATCCATCAAGCCCAAGAATATTTACGCAACAAGCCCGTCTATTTGGATACGGAAACCACAGGAACTGATCCCCGAGCTGAGATCCTCGAGATCAGCATCGTCGATCACAACGGAGATGTTCTCGTCGATACATTGGTGAAACCGCGCGGGAAAATAGACTCAGGTGCCCAGCGGGTTCACGGCATCAACATGGAGATGCTCGCGGATGCACCGGGGTGGGATGTGGTATGGCCCCAAGTGGATACTGCTCTTCAAGGTCGCTACGTGGGTATCTTCAACCTCGATTTCGACCTGCGCATGATGCAGCAATCTCACCAGCGCTATTGGATGTCGTGGGAGCAACCCCAGAAAAATTTCTTTTGCATTATGAAACTGTACGCCAAATTCTATGGGGACTGGAACTCAAAATTCGGCAACTATCGCTGGCAAAGCCTGGATAATGCCCGCCGTCAATGCGGTTTAGAACTGCAAAATACACACCGCGCCGTGGACGATACTTTATTAGCGCGCGCGGTTCTGCATCATATAGCCAGTGCAGGGTAACAAAGATTCCATCTATTATGAAATTGACCCATAGTTAATATTTTATTCACAAATCAACCAGCTAGAATTCTTCTTAGGAAGTGGGTTGTACTGTTTCCGTACAACCCACTTTTTGTAGATTACAAGAAGCAAGAGACAATTGCTGGAACATAATGGGGTGGTGGCTTCGCCACCACCCCATTATGTTCCAGCAGAAACTCCTACGTGGAACTTCATTCAGGTAAGAGATCAAATATAGGAAGAAAACCATGAAACACATTAGCCGCATCGATTCAAAAAACACCCATGGATGGTTTGTTCGGCTTTACCAAGACGGCGAGACTCACAGTAAATTCTTCAGTGACGGTGTACATGATGGTCGAGAAAAGGCGCTCAAAGTAGCTACCAAATATCGCGACCAGTACATAAAAGAGCATAACATCCAGTATTTACCATATTTCGAAAAACCAATGAAGTCGAATAAAACTGGAGTAAGTGGCGTTTCAGAATCTTTCCATACCTGGCGCAACGGCAAAAAAGTTCCCTGCTACATCGTATTTTGGGCACCCAAACCCAACGAGCGCAAAACGAAATATTTCTATCCCCATCATTACAATAACAAGAAAGAAGCTTTCAAGGCTGCAGTAGAATTCCGCAAAGAGAGAGAACGCGAGATCTTGCGCGATTACAAGAAACGCCTGCGTGCCGAGAAGCGCGCCGCCCGCCTCGAACAGGAATCCACAGATTAACAATTCAAACCCCACGCTAATTTAGAACGCATCCGAAGCGGCTATTTCGATTCCGATCGAGTAAAAAAATTGCAGGTTCTCCAGGAATTTCCGGGGTGATCCCCCAGAGTTAGGGGGAATTCTGGATAGTCCCACGGCGTTTCCCCGAGACCCAAATCGCACAATACCCGATTCTCCAACCCTGGTGTTATAATCTCCAACCATCCCTAATTTTCGAAAGGATTTATCATGACCCAATGGAATCAACCCCCGGAAATGCAAATTGATGTAGAGAAGATCTACAAGATCAACATGGAAACCAACCGGGGCACAATTGAGCTTGAGCTCTACCCCCAGCACGCACCGAAAACAGTCAACAACTTTGTATTCCTGTGCCAAGAAGGATACTACAATGGCGTCAAATTCCACCGCGTGATCGACAATTTCGTCATCCAGGGCGGTGATCCGACAGGGACAGGAAGCGGCGGGCCGGGCTACAAATTCGAGGACGAGACCGTGGGCAACCCTTTGATCCACGAAACAGGTATGATGTCCATGGCCAATGCCGGCCCCAACACCAATGGTAGCCAATTCTTCATCACACACTCCCCACAACCCCATCTCGATAGTAAGCACACCGTCTTCGGCAAAGTCGTCAACGGCATGGATGTGGTCAACGCCATCAAACAAGGCGACCAGATGATCGAAGTTGTCGCCACAGAAATTTAGCAATCTGGGCGACTCTCAATGAGACGATATAAAGTTATTGTCAACCCAGCATCTGGGAGAGGCGCCGCCGGGCGCGCGATCCCTCTGATCAAAGCACAATTAAATTCCCAAGATCTGGATTTTGATATCATCACCACTGAGCAGCCCTGGCACGCAGTTGAGCTCACCAAACAAGCCGTGATGGAAGGATACGATATCATCGTGGCTGCAGGGGGGGACGGTACGGCCAACGAAGTGCTTAATGGTTTGATGATCTCTAAGAAAGCTGGCTTCGTTGCAGCCATGGGTGTGCTACCCATTGGACAGGGAAATGATTTTGCATTTGGAATGGATATTCCCATTGAACTCGGTGCTGCCTGTGAGACTTTGGCAATCAACAAACGCCGCAAGATCGATGTCGGCCAGATAAAGGGCGGATTGCTCCCTGAAGGCCGCTACTTCGGCAATGGGGTAGGTATTGGGTTTGATGCTGTCGTTGGTTTTGAAGCGCTCAAACTTAAACGCTTACATGGTTTCCCTGCCTATCTGGTTGCAGCACTCAAGACGATATTTTTGTATTTCAAGGCGCCAACTTTGCAGATAGAGCTCGAAGAAGAGGCATTAACCCTACGTGCTTTGATGGTCTCCATAATGAACGGTCGCCGTATGGGCGGTGGGTTTATGATGGCACCGCATGGAGATCCTGGAGATGGATTTCTCGATCTATGTATCGCCAGCCAGGTAAATAAACTAAAAATCTTTGGTCTGATCATCCGTTTCATGAATGGCGATCAAGGAAATCATCATGCGGTGCAGTTCAAACGTTCGCAGCGTATCAAGGTGACTGCCCTAAACGGTGTTCTGCCAACCCACGCCGACGGCGAAACCGTCAGCACTCAGAAAACACAACTCAGTGTCGAGTTATTGCCAGCCGAACTTGAATTGATCTCTCGCTCGAAGAAATGAAAGCCATTTCGTTCACGCCTACCCAAAGAGCGGTCAACGCGGCTGTCAAAGGCGCCATGTCACTGATCTGCCGCATTGATGCTGAACCTCTGCAGCAGATTCCATCACAGGGACCTTTGATTATCGTGACCAACCACATCAATTTCCTGGATGCACCAATCCTTTACTCATTTTCACAACCAAGACCGTTGAGAGGATTCGCCAAAATCGAAACCTGGGATAGCCCTTTCTTAGGCCCTCTCTTTACCCATTGGGATGCCATCCCAGTGCGGCGCGGCGAGGCGGATATGACCGCCATCCGTCAGGGGGTCGCAGCACTAAAAGCAGGTCATATCCTTTGTATCGCTCCCGAAGGCACTCGCAGCGGACATGGCCGCTTGCAAAAGGGGCACGCAGGCATGGTGACCTTCGCGCTGCTCAGCGGCGCTCCGTTCCTGCCGCTTGTGCATTATGGTGCAGAAAAATATCGGGAAAATCTACCTAAGCTGAAACGGACTGATTTTCATATCGCCCTTGGCGATCCTTTCAAACTAAAGATCAACAAGAAGAAAATCTCCAGCGCTGAACGAGAGCAAATCACGGATGAGATCATGTTCCAGATTGCGAAACTGCTACCATCCGCTTACCGCGGCGAGTACTCAGATCTAAGCAAAGCGACCCAGAATTACATCGAACCGATCACCCTAAACTGAGGAGAACCACCGATGGCCTTGATTACGAATCGCCAAGAAGCTACTGCCTGGCAAAAGAAATTTGATATCCAGGCACCACGCGTGGGGGAATCCGCTCCAGATTTCGAATTGCACGACTCCACTGGAGAGAGTCCGGTCCGTCTCTCGGAATTCAAAGGTGAGAAACCGGTCGCATTGATCTTCGGCAGTTTCACCTGACCACCTTACGTAAACGGGACCGTGAGTCTCCATGATCTTTTTGAGAAATACCATGAACAGGTGCAGTTCTTGTCCATATATATCCGTGAAGCCCATCCTGTGGATGGCTGGTGGTTCGGCAAGGGACCCATGAGTGTATTGCTGAAACTATCCCGATCCAAAGTTGCCACCGATGTATACGACCCCACAACCATCGAGGAGCGCCGCCGCGTCGCAGGGCAATGCGAAGAAGCCCTCAAATATGGCATCCGCACCTATGTGGACGATATGGATGATTACGTCAACCAGGCCTACGCTGCCTGGCCAACACGCCTTTATCTGGTCGGAATTGATGGATTGGTCAAATATGCGGCTGGATTGGGGCCTTTCGATTTCCACCCTTCGAAGTTGGGCAAAGCGATCGAAGATTATCTAGCAGAACTCGAAGTTGCTTAAGGTATCCCACTATATTGCAGAATTGAGATGGGGGATAATTCAATTCAACGAGATTACAATATATTCATCTTCCACAACCAACGGATAAAGGGTTGCGAATAAACGCCCTGCGAGTTGCTCTGCTCCTTCCCCTGTGCTACAATCACCCTAACGAGTGATTATCCCCCACAAAATCGTGCCATATGCCAAAGGATAAGAAAAAGAGCGCCAAGAAGAAACCTGCTCCAACCTCGCCGCCAACACCAGTTCGGAAATCGGCGGTGATCCCTTATCGCTTCAAGAACGATGTATTGCAATTCCTGTTAATCACCCCCAAAACCAAGGATATCAAATCTGCCAAAGAATCTCCCTGGATTGTCCCCAAAGGGACGATCAAAGCCGATATCCGTCCGGCAGAATCTGCGCGCATCGAAGCGCTGGAAGAGGCTGGGGTGCTTGGTGAGCTTCATCCGCGCATCAAAGGCTTCTATCGCTTTGAGCCTAAGAATGGTGCTCCCCAAGAGATCTATACTTACTTCATGAAAGTCTCCTACACCATGAAGAATTGGGAAGAGAAGAATCAGCGCAAACGCAAATGGGTGGCCCTTGAAAACATACGCGAGTATATCGACGAGTCAGAGCTTTCCGAGATCATCGAGGGCAATGAAAGCAAGCTGCGTCGGAAATTAATGTGGGAGCGTGCCAGAAAAATGATCTTTCCTGGGTAGTCAATCAAGAACCAGGTAAATGCGGTTCCTTTTCAGCATCTCATCAGGTGACCAAGGAGCCGCTTTTGATTTTGATATTCTTAGAAGGTACACAGTTCGGCGAAGAAATTTCCGGTAATAGGGGGGTGGGGGGGGGGGGGCCCCCCCCCCCAAAAAAAAACAAAAAAAAAAAAATGTGTATATTATTTTAAAAAAAAAAAATTTTGTTGTTTTTTTTTTTTTTTTTTTTTTTTTTTGTTAATTTTTTGTTTTTATATTTTTCGTTTTTTGGGGGGGGGGGGCCTCCCCCCCCACCTCCCTATTACCAGCACACCATAATTCAAGTGCGTTACTTCTTATAAAACCTCAAAGGTTTTTGGAGAATTACTATGACCCACAAAGAAAATTGGCTGGATAAAACCTTTGACTTTGACTTTCCAACTTCAAAATATGTTGAGTTCCTAACATTTCTACGCCAGACACCAACCCGTCTTGAAAATCTGGTAGCATCCCTGTCGAAGAAAAAGCTTATCAAGCGAGAGAACGAAGCCTGGTCAATTCAAGAAAATGTCGGTCACATTCTGACAGCAGAATCTCTTTTTACGGGTCGTCTGGAAGATTACCAGAACAACGCCGAGATCCTACGACCAGCCCGCTTCGAAGATAACCCCACCGACAAAGCCAACTTCAACAACAAAGAGATCGAGTGGATATTGCAAGAATTTCGCACCCAGCGCGAGGCCTATATAGCTCAGCTGGATGCACTAGACCCAGAAGAGTTCGGCAAGATATCGCTGCATCCCCGGCTGGGCAAGCCCATGCGCGTCTGTGATATGCTGCTCTTCCACGTCAAACACGATCAACACCATCTCGCACGCATCGAAGAACTAAAAGAACTATGGGATGGTTTGGAATAATCGATTCGGAGGAATTACTCGTATGAAAGAACCTATTGTTTTCCCAGCCCATGAAAATTACGTGATTGGTATGCAATTCACACCCGACAGCCAGACCTTGATCTCTTCAGGTATGGATAACCAGATCAAGGTGTGGTCGATCCCGGATTGGGAACTCAAAAGCACCATCGAGGGACATACGCACAGCGTTAATGATCTGGCCCTCTCACCCGATGGCAAAACCTTGGCCAGCAGCTCGACTGACCAGACTGTCAAACTGTGGTCGTTCCCCGATGGTCGAGAACTACACTCACTACAAGACCGCAAGAAGACTGTTGCCACGGTGGAGTTCTCGAGGGATGGCCAATGGGTGGCTGCAGGTTCCTATGGGGGACGTGCTGCAGTCTGGAACCTGAGTGGGAAGCAGATCGTGGGGATTAAAGCCAACCCTAAGAATCTCGCATCTGTAGCCTTCTCACCAGACAAGAAGATCTTAGCAACCACTGGCCTGGGTGCAGAGATCAGGCTTTGGTCGCTGCCCGAAGGTGAACAAATCGCCGAAGTTATCGGCCACGAGGTTGCAGCCTGGTCGCTACGCTTCATCAAAAATGGCGGCCAATTAATTTCCCTAGGGTACGAACAGATCATCAAATTCTGGGATACATCCAACTGGCAATTGTTAGAATCCGTCAATGCCAAAGAATATGGCATCAAGGGGTTGAAACTCTCCGATGATGAAAAACGCGCCGTTTCCAGTGCCGAGGGAATGCTGCACCTTTGGTCGACAGATTCTTGGGAAGTCGAGCAGGAGATCGATGCGGGCGCCAAAGCGCTTTACGGCATGGACTTCTCTCCTGACGGCAAATGGCTGGCTGTGGGCGCTGCGGATAAGAAGATCCGCGTGTGGGAATTGTAGAAGAAGTGGATCTCTCCGATATCATTCAGCGGGAGTCTCCCCCAGAACCTTGGGCTGAGGGGGAGAAAATCCCTTGGAATGACCCAGGCTTCAGCCAACGCATGCTCCGAGAACACCTAAGCCAGGATCACGACGCTGCCAGCCGTCGTTTTGAGATTATCGATGATCATGTCGATTGGATTCATCACCAAATACTAGCTGGGGTATCTTCCAAGATCCTCGATCTAGGCTGTGGGCCTGGGCTGTATAGCAGTCGCTTTGCAACATTAGGACACCGCTGTTGGGGGATCGATTTCTCCCCAGCCTCGATCGACTTTGCCAAGACAAATGCGGAACAGAAGAACCTGGCGTGTCAGTATACCCTTGGCGATATCCGGGAGATCGATTACGGCCAGGGATACGATCTGGTGATGCTGATCTTCGGGGAGTTCAATGTCTTCCGCCCGCAAGATGCCAGACTCATCTTGGAGAAGGTATATCAGGCGTTGGAAGATAATGGCATCATTCTTTTGGAGCCGCACACTTTCGAGGCTGTACAAATGATCGGGGAACAATCGGCATCCTGGTACAGTTCAGAGGTAGGGCTGTTTTCCGAAAACCCCCATCTCAATTTGTACGAAAGTTTCTGGGTCGAGGAGAGACAGGTCGCCATAGAACGTTACTTCGTCCTCGACCAGCTCTCCAACCAGATCAGCCGCTATTCAGCAACTGTACAAGCGTATCGCGAAAATGACTTCCAGGAGTTTCTCCAGGAAAGCGGTTTCAGAGATGTTAATATATTCCCTTCATTGCTAGGTGCACCAGATGAAACCTACCAACATTTAATCGCCATTACAGCTAGAAAATAGAGAATATGAACACAACTACAACTACGAATTGGTTCGAACGCATCCCCAAAGTTGAACTCCATATACACCTGGAAGGAGCGATTCCCTACGATGCCTTGTGGGAATTAGTGAAAAAGTATGGCGGCGATCCCGAAGTGCCTACGCTGGAGGCCTTGCTGCGCAAATTTGAATTCAAAGATTTTCCCCATTTCATCGACACCTGGGTATGGAAGAACCAGTTCCTGCGTGAATATGAAGACTTCACCTTCATCGCAGAGGCTGTGGCGCGCGATCTGCTCGAGCAGAATATCCGATATGTGGAAGCCTTCTACTCCCCGCCAGATTTCACCGACCGTCATGGTCTGACCACTCAAAAGCTAACGGAAGCCATTCGAGCAGGGTTCTCACAAGTCTCTGAGATCGAGATCAACCTGGTTGCCGACCTGGTGCGTGATTTCGGTCCGGAAAAAGCGGCGCACACTTTGGCTGAGGTGGCGGAAGTTAAAGCGTTGGACGTGATTGGCATCGGCATCGGCGGCTCGGAGCAGAATTTCCCACCGGAGCCTTTCAAAGATATCTACGAGCAAGCACGCGTCTTCGGCTTCCACACCAGCGCCCATGCCGGGGAAGTCGCGGGGGCAGAATCCGTTTGGGGGGCAGTACGTAGCCTCGAGGTAGAACGAATCGGCCATGGCACCAGGGCTGAGGAGGATCCCGCTTTGCTTGATTATCTAGCTGAGCATCAAATCCCTATCGAAATGTGTCCCATTTCCAATATCCGCACCGGGGTTGTCAAATCCATCAAAGAGCATCCAGTCAAACGCTATTACGAGCGCGGCCTGATGGTCACCATCAACAGCGATGACCCCAAGATGTTCGATAACTCCATGGCTGAGGAATATCAATTGCTCGTGGAAGAGATGGGGTTATCGAACGATGATATCCGGGTGCTGATTGCCAATGGCATTCGTGCCTCGTGGATGCCTGATGAACAAAAAGCCCAAATGCTCGCCACCTTCCGCAACGACCCAGCCTGGGATAATTAGAAGTTCAACTTCTGATCCGAATTATATTTCTGGGGGTCTCTGGGAAACACCGTAGAACCTTCCAGAATTAGGGGTACGTGGGGTGCTCCGCACCCCACGTACCCCTAATTCTGGGGGATCAGCTCAGCAAATCCTAGAGAACCATTTTTTGTACAAAGGAAATTCCGATGCGCTATATCGACATGGACTCCTGGCCGCGGCGGAAGCATTTTGAGATCTACAATGCTTTCGATTACCCCCACGTTAACCTATGCGCCGATGTGGATGTAAACATCTTCTTCCCGGTCATGAAAGAGAGATCGATTTCATTTACCGTGGCGATCACCTACCTGGTTGCCAAAGTCGCCAATCAAATCCCAGAATTTCGCTACCGCATCCGGGATGGCAAAGTAATCGAACACGATACAGTGCACCCCTCGATCACCATCCTGGCCGAAGATGAGCTATTCAGTTTCTGCACCATCCCGTTCATAAAAGATTTCACTGATTTCTGTTCGAGAGCTACAGAAGCGATTGCCTTCTACAAAGAGAATCCGACGTTAGAGGATGAGCCCGGACAGGATGATCTCTTGTTCACCACCAACTTGCCTTGGCTCTCCTTCACTAGCATGATGCACCCCATCCACATGAGCCCGGCGGATTCAGTGCCGCGTATCGCCTGGGGCAAAGTCAGAGATGAGAATGGGGTGCTCAAGATGCCGCTGTCTGTACAGGGTCACCATGGCTTGATGGATGGGCTCCATATTGGAAGATATTTCGAGTCTATGCAAGCCAGCCTCTCATCGCCGCGAGAGATCCTTTCACCGTAATTCAGTACGAACGACTAGAGATATTATTAGGAATGGATGATTATCCATTCCTAGAGGTTGTCACGGCAATCTATCTCCATATAAAGTTTTTGTGTCGCACAGGTTCTCCAGGAATAGCCGAGATGATCCCCCAGATTTAGGGGTGAGTGGGGTGTGAAGCACCCCACTCACCCCTAAATCTGGATAGTCCCACGGCGTTTCCCTGAGAGCCGTCGCACAAAATTAGAACATTTGTGCCCTTTATGGTATGATTTGAGCAATCGTAATCTACCTAAGGAGAAATATGTAGTGATGAAACCGCAAGATGTGTTGAATAAGATGGATGCTGTACGCACCAAAACTTTGAGTTATTTGAAGGGTCTCTCCCAGGAACAAATGGACTGGCACCCATCCGACGGTGAGGATGAGGGGGTCTGGTCTTTAGGTGAGGTATTCATGCACCTGGCCATTGATGAGATCTATTTGCGCGAGATGATCGCCCGCCCGTTGCTGGAGGGGGTCAAACCACCGAATGGCATCACATTCCTGCCACCGCCTCCGCCCTACGGTACACCCAAAGATGTGATCGAGTTCTGGTTCCAACGCGCTCGAATGGGCACGAAGGGTTTTTTCGAGAATTGGCCCAACAAGGTCAATTTGGAACTTGTGCATGAGGGCGGCTTGCAAGAGATGAACGGTCTAGAGTGGTTCGAGGGCTACGCAGGGCATGAGGCTTTCCACCACCGGCAGATCGAGGCCCTCATCTCACAGATGAACGAGAAATGAAGCCCATTGCAACATTCTCCATTGTTGCATATGATCCCCAACGCGCAGAATGGGGGGTCGCCGTGCAATCCAAGTTTCTGGCCGTTGCGGCGGTTGTTTCGTGGGCACAAGCTGGGGCAGGGGCGATTGCCACGCAGGCGCGCGCTAATCTCACCTTCGGCCCCCAGGGATTGGATTTAATGGCCACGGGCACATCAGCCAAAGATACTATCTTAGCCCTTACTGCTAGGGATCCAGGAGAAGCAGTCCGTCAAATCGGTGCAGTCGATAGAAAAGGGCGGGCATACGCCTTCACTGGTGCTGACTGCAAAGCCTGGGCAGGACATTTCGTCGGCGAGGGGTATGCCTGCCAGGGCAACATCCTGATTCCAGGCACAATTGAAGCAATGGCTAAGCGTTTCGAGCAGGTGCGCGGCAAGGAAGGAGAATTGGCGGACTGGTTGGTGGAGGCTTTAAAAGCCGGTCAGCATGCCGGCGGAGATCAGCGCGGCAGACAGTCAGCTGGAGTTCTAGTGGTACGAGAGAATGGTGGCTACGGGGGCAATAATGACCGCTACCTGGATCTACGCGTGGACGATGATCCCAAGCCGATCACTCAATTACAGAAATTGGTAAAGAAGCACCATCTATTTTATGGGGAAGCCAACCATGATGATCTGATCCCGCTGGCTGAGGTTGCATCTGAGATGCAGAAGATTCTCCTGGCAACGGAGCTCTATTCCGGTCCAATCACAGGCACCTTCGACAAAAGCACTCGCAAGGCACTATTTCTTTTGGTAAGTATGGAAAACCTAGAAGAACGCTGGAATGGCGAGGGCGATTATATCGACCGGATGGTCATTGAGTATCTGCGGGAGAAATACAGATAGTGAATGGGGTATCTCAGAAAATTTTCACGGAATTTCCGTAGGGCCCAGCAAAGAGTTCTTAAACAGAATAATCTTTTCCTGTTATCATAGGTACAGGAATTGGTCCCATTTTCTGTGGAGCTAGGCTATGTCTGAAGGATCCTGGATTTTTCTCTCCCATTCCCATAAAGATTTCGATAAAGTCCGCGAAGTTCGAAATATCCTCGAGGTGGAGGGACACAACCCATTGATGTTCTTTCTCAAGTGTTTGAATGACGACGATGAGATCGACGACCTCATAACACGCGAGATCGAGGCCCGTTCCTGGTTCATCCTCTGCGACAGTGAAAACGCCAAAAATTCACGCTGGGTGCAAGAAGAAGTGGAGATCATCAAAGGGTATCCAAAAAAAACGTATCACGCGATCGACTTGGATGACCTTGAGACCAATCTAGAAGAGGAACTCTCTTACCTGACCAAGAAGGCCAGTGTCTTCTTATCCTACGCTCAGGCAGATTCTGAATTTGCGGAACGTATCAAGACAGATCTGCGCGAGATGGATTTTGGCGTCTTTTCTAACCTCGAACTGCCGCCCGAAGAAGATTGGGGGTTACATATCGAGGAGGGGTTCTTCGATGTGTCGTCACGAGGGGCTGTGCTGGTATTGTTGAGCGTACACTCGGTGCAGACTCCTCGACAACAAGAAGAGCTCAAACTGGTGGAGAGGATCATCAAGTCCGAGGGTCAAATAAACAATATCATTCCAATATTCATCGATGACCCCAAGGCAATATATGAAGCATTGCCCCAAGTTATTCGTCAACTTGTCGACGAAGTCGAGAAAAGCAGAGACTTTTCGTTCGAATCTTTTGAGTACAATATGGAAAAATTAATGCAAGGACTGAGAGAGTTCGACTGGCGGGGCCAGCGCTAACGCAAGAACATTCCTGAGAGAAGGCGCAAACGAATGAAGCACAAAACTGCACTTTTTATATGTTTGTATCTTCCACTGACCTTGGCACTGTTCAGATGCAATTTGCCTAATGTAGAATCTGATACACACGCCATTCCTTCCACCCAACAAAACAGCCAACAATCTAACCTCTTCATACTTACTCAACCTGGGGAAACCCTCTATACCCACATCCAATCTCCTGAAAACGGCAAAATCGCAGTGCGCGTCGACTTGCCTGTTCAACCCCGCTATGACGAGAGTGCACCAATTGTCGTTGTGGCTTCGACCTGGTTCGTAGAGAAATATAACCAGAAGATGGTGCCCTTCCACCTAGAGTACAACCCTGTCGATGTGGGGGCCATCAGCGTCAGCCATATGTGGCCGGGGAAGATCGACCAGCGAACCAAGATCAGCAGCGAAGGGGAATACGATTGGGGCGGGCCAAACAGCCTGGCAGCGCTGCGGGATACGATCCGGTTCGCGTTAGGAACGATTCCCAATGTCGATGGGGAATATCTGCATGAGTTGATTTCAGTTAAACTGCGCTATGATAACGTTGGCTTGTTCGCCTCCTCCCACGCTGGGGTCGTAGCAACGAATGTCCTAGCCTATTATGGAGAAGATCTCCAAGGGTTGAAATATTTTGTCGGTCGCGAGAATCCCACCATGGCTGAGATGTATCCTCTGGAGATCGGTCATTTTGGTGATCGTCGCATTCCGATCTACAATCCCTATTACGATCATCTGAGGTACTTCCCTACCAGCATTGCCGTGGATTACAGCCACCTAGGCTGGGTACAAAATGCTACATACCCAGAGGGGCGACCGGTCTTCGAAGTGCCTGGTGGGGAAGATTATGTACTGGACGATAAAGGTCCGCAGGTGATGGGAATGCGCTGGTTTTCCCACGCCCTGACCCAAGCCCTGTTGGATAACGGCGTCTTCAGTCTGGAAACCTGGCCCCAAGATGTCGCAACCCCCCAACAGACCGCTGATTTCTGGCCTTACCGCATCACGGTACACAATTACGCCACCATCGGCGAGAAGTTGCCCGATTTGCGCGTGCTGCTGCCCTTTGCCAGCCTGGATCATGTCCAGACTGCGCCCGACAAACCCCATATTCGCCAGGCCTATGATGGTTTCCATAAAACTGCTGGCTTATGGACGCGCTTGAATTGCGACCTGGTCTATGTACAATCAGAAGTCCATCCCAGCACCAGCGCGGCTGGCGGCTTCCCCGACAACGATGCCAACACGGAGCCTGCTGATTGGTATGCTGAGGCCCAGTCCTGGGGTTTCGAGGGGAGGCTAGCAGACGAGATGACCGCTAAGACTATCCCCTTGGCAGGTATCGCCGAGATGGCCGACCGCGTTTGGGCGGATAATTGGTCGGCGAATTTGGATGTTGTGCTCTATCCTTAAAAACATGATCCCATGATATCTTTTGGACACGAATTTCATAGATGACTGCATTGAAAAAACAACCCTGAGAGACTCTCGCCGGAATATATGGGGGGCGGTGGCTCCGTCACCGCCCCCCATATATTCCGGCGGAACCTGTTACTTGGTACTTTTCTCAGCAGAGTCACGGAAAACGGATTTTTAAAGATAATTCATTCAGTGTTGGTCCGAGTACAAGAATAATTTTTGCTAAGAGGTGACTGTGAATTTTCTTGACCCTTCAGAAGTACGTTTCTTCAGCGGCAGTTCGCACCCCAAGTTGGCCGCAGATATTGCCGAACATCTGGGCTTGTCTCTGGAAGAGACTCACGTCAGTCGTTTCAGCAATGACAACCTCTATCTCCAGCTCGGGGCTAGCGTGCGTTCTCGTCAAGTCTATATCCTGCAATCGCTCTCTCCGCCAGTCAACGAACATCTGGTAGAACTGTTGATGATGCTGGATATCGCCAAGGCGGCCTCGGCGCGCGAGATTCATGCCATCATTCCTTATTATTCTTTTGCCCGTTCCGATAAAAAGGACGCTCCGCGTATCTCTATTACAGCCAGACTCGTGGCTGATCTTCTGCATACCGCTGGGGCAACCCATGTGATGACGATGATGCTGCACTCTCCTCAGGTGCACGGTTTCTTCCCCATGCCCGCAGATCCCCTCACCAGCCGCCCAGTTTTCAAACGCTATTTCAAAGCGCGCGATCTCTCCAATGTGATCATCGTCGCTGGGGATATGGGCCAGGCTAAATCTGCGGTGCGCTTTGCAGATGATCTTGGGCTGCCGGTAGCCGCAGGGAACAAAGAGCGCATCTCAGATACCGAGGTGCGTTTCCGCGGTATGGTCGGCGCACAACTCAGCGGGATGAAAAAAGCCCTGATCTATGACGATGAGATTTCCACTGGAGGCACCATCTTGGAACTCAGTAAACATCTTATCGAGCAGGGTATCGAAGAGATTTGGGTAGCCTGCACTCACGGCGTTTTTGTCAGAGATGGGTTAGAAAAACTGGTTGCACTACCGCAGATCACCAAAGTCGTCACCACTGACACAGTACACATTTCCGAGGCCAAAAGGCACTCAAAACTCAAAATCCTTTCGGTTGCCCACATCTTCGGCGAAGCCATCCGTTATAACTACTCTCGCCAGTCCATCAGGGATCTTTTTATCTTCGGAGACGATACCTTATGAGCCTAATCCATGAAAAAGCTACCCAAACGAATGAAATCCTCAGCGAGTTAGGGATCGACCTATGGTTGACCTTTGTGCGCGAGACCTCCGGGGTGCGCGATCCGGTGCTGGATTTCATCTTCGGCCCCGAGGATCTGACCTGGCCCAGCGCTCTGATCTTCACCCAATCTGGCCAGCGCATTGCCGTCGTCGGACGCTTCGAAGCCGAGGCCGTCAAGCGCCTGGGTGTGTATGACCCGGTACTTTACTACGATCAATCTGTACAGCCCACACTGCTAGAGACTCTGACAAAATTAGATCCACGGCAAATCGCCATAAACACATCCAAGAATAACGTACACGCTGATGGATTGACTCATGGGCTTTACGAAATCCTGACCGGCTATTTGGATGGAACTCCGTTTCTCGATCGTTTGACCTCGGCCGAGGGGATCATCAACGCCCTGCGGGGACGCAAGACTCCCTCCGAGGTGGCACGCATCCGACAGGCAATTGCCACCACCGAGGAGATCTACCAGCGCACCTTCGACTATCTGCACCCTGGCATGACTGAATTCAAGGTCGGTGAGTTCATGCACAGCCTGCTAGTTGAATACGGAGTGGGCACAGCCTGGAGCTACGACCACTGCCCGGCCTTCAACACCGGACCCGACTCGCCTGTCGGTCACGGCGGCCCCACAGAATTAGTCATCGAGCCCGGCCATCTGCTGCACTTCGACTTCGGCGTCAAACAAGACGATTATTGTTCCGACATCCAGCGCATGGGCTATGTGTTGCGTCCTGGCGAAAGCCAGCCTCCGGCAGAAGTGTTATTCGGTTTCGAGACGGTGCTCAAAGCCATCGACGCGGCCATTGAAACCCTGAAACCAGGTGTCGCCGGTAAAGATGTCGACGCTGCCGCCCGCGACGTGGTCACAGGCGCTGGCTACCCAGAATACAAATACGCCACCGGCCACCAACTCGGTCGTGTCGCCCACGACGGAGGCGCCTTGCTAGGACCAACCTGGGAAAGATACGGCGATACGCCTTTCCAGAAAGTCGAAGTGGGGCATGTCTATACCATCGAGCCAGGCCTGATGGTTGAAGGCTACGGCTACATCGGCCTGGAGGAAGATGTTCTGGTGACAGATGAAGGGGTTGAATATCTCTCCGAGCCGCAAAGAGAATTGATCTTGATCTCCCCCTGAAATGAGATGCATGCCTGAATATAGGTGGGTGGTGGCTCCGCTACCACCCACCTATATTCAGGCAATACGCTTGCTTGATACGATCTATGATCATACTAGACCACACCCCAAAATTCAGCATCGCTGAATCTCAATCCATTGCCCAGGATATATTCGGTATCCAAGGGAACCTGACGCCTCTACCCAGCGAGCGCGATCAGAATTTTCGACTGCGAAGTGAGAATGGCGAAGACTATGTCCTCAAGATCGCCAATGCGACCGAAGAGATCGCTCTGCTGGAAGCGCAAAACCAGGCCATGGCACATCTCAACCAACACGAGGTCATGGTTCCACAGGTGAGAACAACCCCAACCGGAAAAACCATTTCCCAGGTCGAATCCAAATCCGGAGGGGTTCATGCTGTTCGTTTATTCAGTTACCTGCCTGGCACGCCGTATGGCAATGTAAGACGGCATTCACCTGAACTCTTCCACAACCTGGGGACTTACCTTGGACGTATGGATCGAGCGTTGGCCAGCTTCGACCATCCCGCCATCCAGCGTGATTTCCATTGGGATCTGGTCAAAGCCCTGGAGGTGGTCAACGAATACCAATCATTGATTCTCGATAAAGTATTGTACGAGTTGATCGACAAGTTCGTACAAGATTTCCAGAAATACACACACCCTTTGCTGCCCCAATTACGGAATAGCACCATTCATAATGACGCCAATGATTACAATGTCATCGTCGGGAAGGGAGAGGATATCTACTCGCGCAACCAAAACGTTGTGGGGGTAATCGACTTTGGCGATATGGTCTACAGCTATACCATCGCCGACCTTGCCGTGGCTATCGCCTATGCCATCCTCGAAAAACCTGATCCCCTGGCAACAGCGACATCCTTATTGAATGGCTATCATCAGCAGCATCCCTTGAATGAAGAAGAGATTGGCTCTCTGTTTGGGTTGGTGACCATGCGGCTGTGCATGAGCGTTTGCCTGGCGGCATACCAAACCCAGCAGCGCCCTGAGGACGAATATCTCTCTATTAGCCAACGGGCCATCCTCAACACTTTGCCAAAGTTAGCCGAGATCCACCCGCAATTTGCGGAAGCAGCCTTTCGCCATGCTAGTGGATTGAGTCCGGTCCCTCGATCTCAAAAAATCGTCCAATGGCTGCAAGGTGAAGCGCATTTTGCGCCAATCCTGGCTGTAGATCTGGCTGTAGAGCCAGTGCTCGTTTTCGATCTGGGTATCGGCAGCCAGCTTTTGGGGGCAGATGAAACATCACTATCAGAAGCCACCCTAACCCCCCGTTTGTTCAGCCAGATCGAAGAGGGGGGAGTCCAAGTCGGCATCGGTCAATATGATGAAGCTCGCCTGCTCTACACTACGCCGACCTTCAATAATGGAGAGAAGCTGACCGATGAACACCGCACCATCCACCTGGGAATCGATCTCTTCGCAAACCCTGGCACGGCAGTTTACGCACCATTAGATGGCCTGATCCACACATTTCACGATAATGATGCACCTGACGATTACGGCCCGGTGATCATCCTGGAACACCGCGCTGGGGATGATGCCTTTTACACCCTCTACGGACATCTCAGCCGGGCCTCTCTCGTTGGACTGGATGAGGGCAAACGGGTCGCCGCTGGGGA
Source organism: uncultured Anaerolineales bacterium (assembly GCA_964458115.1). Lineage (GTDB taxonomy): Bacteria > Chloroflexota > Anaerolineae > Anaerolineales > UBA11858 > NIOZ-UU35. Next base: position 32,293 of record CAYWIC010000031.1, read on the forward strand.
TAAGCTGGGAGAGATTGGAACAACCGAAGTCAACGGCGGCTGGACGCCGCACCTGCACTTCCAGATCATCTTCGATCTACTCGACCACGGTTGTGATTTCCCCGGCGTTTGTCTCTCCAGCCAGCGCCAGATTTGGAAAGCTTTCTCCCCAGACCCTAACTTGATCCTGCGCATCCCAACAGATAAATTCCCACAATCTCAACCCAGCAAAGCCGAAACACTTTCTGCACGCCGAGAATTGATCGGTCGAAATCTGAGCATTGGCTACAACGAGCCACTTAAGATTGTACGAGGCTGGAGGCAATATCTCTTCGATGAGACCGGGCGACGTTTCGTGGATGCGTATAACAATGTACCCCACGTTGGGCACTGTCACCCGCGCGTGGTAGCGGCTGGCCGGGAGCAGATGGGGGTGCTCAACACCAACACCCGCTACCTGCATGACAATCTCCATCGCTATGCCAAGAAGATCACGGACACACTCCCAGAGCCATTGAGCGTGTGTTTCTTCGTCAATTCTGGCAGCGAGGCCAACGAGCTGGCCCTACGCCTGGCGCGCGCTTACACGGGTGCAAAAGATATGCTGGTCATGGAGAGCGCCTATCACGGGCACACCACTTCGCTGATCGACATCAGCCCCTACAAGCACGACGGACCCGGAGGCCGCGGCGCGCCGCCCTGGGTGCACACCATCCCCATCCCCGATACCTACCGCGGCCCCTACAAAGCCGACGACCCTCAGGCTGCTGGAAAATACGCGCAGTACGTAAAAGACACCATCGAGATAATTAAGCAGAACGGTCTCACTCTGGCGGGTTTCATCGCAGAAACCTGCCCCAGCGTTGGCGGGCAGATCTTCCTGCCAGAAGGATATTTATCCCAGGTTTACAGTGATGTGCACGCCACAGGTGGCCTGTGTATCGCCGACGAAGTACAAACCGGCTACGGCCGCACGGGCACGCATTTCTATGCCTTTGAAGCCCATGGCGTCGTGCCCGATATCGTCGTGCTGGGTAAGCCCATCGGCAACGGCCATCCCATCGGCGTGGTGATCACCCGCCCGGAGATTGCCGCGACCTTCGACAACGGCATGGAGTTCTTTAGCACGTTTGGCGGCAACACCGTCTCATGCGCTATCGGTATGGCCGTGTTGGATGTCGTTCTAGAGGAGAATTTGCAGAATCATGCTCTGCAGGTGGGGAATTACCTGCTTGAGGGATTACGCCGCTTCGAAGCTGACTACACCTCAGTGGGCGACGTACGGGGGTCGGGGTTGTTCCTGGGTGTAGAGTTGGTCCATCACCCAGAGACTCTCGAACCCGCCACCGCCGAAGCGGCCTTCATTGCCAATCGCATGCGCGAGTTGGGGGTCTTGCTTGGCACAGACGGACCCTATCACAACGTGATCAAGATCCGCCCGCCGATGCCATTCTCGATCGAGGATGCAGACTTGTTATTAGAGGCTATGGGGCAGATTCTGTGGGAGGATTTTCAATAGCCTTTTCAGCCTTCTCAATCACCGTATCCAATTGTTTCAAAATACCTTCCTCTAACGGCGCGGGCTGGTAATCCTCGAAAATTTGACGCACTTTGGCGTTGGTTCGGTCCCCCAACGTCAGCGAGCCAGCCAGCTCCCAATCTTCACGCGAAGTACGATCTAGCAATTTGGGCCGCCAATTATCACGGAAGTGCTTGAAGGTATGCTCTTCTCCCACAAAGTGACCGCCGGGGCCAACCTGATCAATCACATCCAGGGCGATGGTTTCTTCGCTGATCTCAACGCCATCCATAAAGCGCTTGACCAGCCCAGCAACTTCATTCATGGCAACGATCTGATCGTAAGATGCCGTAATGCCCGATTCGACATAGCCGACATCATGGATCAAGTTGCCGCCGCCCAGGGCTGTCAGCATCATCCAGACGGCCCCCTCCGCGGCGGCTTGCTGGTCGAAGACCTTGGCATCGCTGCAACCCGAAAAGGCAAAGATGGGCAATTCATAAAAGTGACACATCTCAGCAAAGGCAGTATTGCCAAGCATGAATTCCGGCGCGGCGTAGGAGATCAGGCCCTGGCTCATATCCATGAAAAGGATGCCGCCTGCCCCGATCATCGGCGCGCCCTCGCGAACCAACTGGGTGATCAACAACCCGCTGAGTTGCTCAGCGTTGGCCTGAACCAACGCTCCGGCCAGCGTCACGGGCGCGGTCGCCCCCACCATCATGCCAGGGGTATACACCACCGGCAATCCCTTATCCGCCAGGAAGAGCAATTTTTCGCAGCTCTCCTCGGCATGGGTCAGCGGCGAAATGGGCTCGCTGTACAAGGCACAGAACGGGTTGCGCTGTAGCGCCTGCGCCCCCCCGGCGACGGCCTCGGCCATCTCGATGATGGCTTCCAGGTTAGGACGGCTCCAGGCGGTGTAGATGATGGGTTTGGTGGTATTGGATACCATCGTCCGAAAATGATACAAGTCGGAGAGTTCCTCCGTCACATCGGAGGCGATGCCCATGCACATCAAGAAGTCCAGGTTGGGCAAAGCGTCGATAAGTTTGGCCACATTGGCGACGTCTTCCAGCACAGCCTCGCGGCGCTCACCGGTATAGGCATCCAACACAAAGGGGGTATCGGAGCCCGTGCCGTAGTAGCCCTTGCGACCTTCCAATTCCATCGCCGGGTTGCCATCACGGTCACACAGCACGACTCGCGTCGGTGCGGTGCGGATGGCCCACTCGATCAGATGCGAGGGGATGCGCACTCGCTCGCCATCCAGCCAGCAGCCCGCTTTCTTCAATAACTCGCGCACCTCTGGAACCAATACATCCACCCCGGTGCGCCTGAGCAACTCTAAGGTCGCGCTGTGAATCTCCTGTTTCTGGTCATCACTTAGCAGCTGCAGACCTGGAGAAACCTGAGCGTTGAAATCACTGTTGATCATCTGCACTCTCCTTTGAAATTTTTCGACTGAGTCCCCCCTCAATCCTCGGTTACGTTGCCAGATTCATTATAGCATAGGCAGGTTCTCTCGAACTTGACGGGGTAGTATTCAGCACATTAGTGGGCAATTGTTAGCTAACTTTCAGGCAATTTCGCGGCAATAGAAGTAGGATTGGCGCATCCCCATTTTAACTTTATATAGCGCTTTCGATAAGCTGCCGGGGTGATCACCAGATTTAGATGTGAGTGGGGTGTGAAGTACTCCACTCACATCTAAATCTTGAAAGTCCCTCGTCGGTTCCGAGAGAGCCAAAAGGAGTGTTCATGCGCTACAAAAAAGATTCCATCGCAGCTTCATTTTCTCTGGGCGAGGTAATTGCCAACAGCATCACCCACGCTATTGGGATTGGCTTGAGCATTGCAGGATTAGTGATCCTGATCATCAGGGCTGCCAATCATGGAGATGCCTGGCACATGGTTAGTTTTATTGTCTTTGGAGTTTGCCTATTTTTGCTCTACCTCGCATCGACCATCTATCACAGCACACCCCGTTTTTCCTGGAACGCGATCATGCAGCGCTTAGACCATGCTGCTATTTTCTTACTGATCGCTGGCACGTATACGCCCTTTTTGTTGACCAAACTACGCGGGCCTTTCGGTTGGAGTATTTTTGGCATTATTTGGGGATTGGCATTCCTGGGGTTGATCCTCAAAATCGGTTTTACCAAACGTTTTGTGAAGCCCTCAGTCTGGCTCTATATTGCAATGGGCTGGTTCGCCATTGTAATGTTCAACCAGATGATGCAGCAGATTGGCAGCCTAAGCTTATCTCTTCTGCTTATTGGCGGCATCTTCTACACAGCGGGAGTCATTTTCTATCGCTGGCGCAAACTGCCATACAGCCATGCCATTTGGCATGTATTTGTCATGGGTGGCAGCATCTTTCATTTCTTTTCGGTTTTGCATCTAGCGTAATCTAGGCCTAACTCAAGACAAGACCAATCAACCCACCAATAACCATGACCAGCGAAATCGCTTTTGTCATCAATGGTCTTTCGTGATAAAAGATCCACCCGACCAAGGTTGTCAGCAACGCATTGCCAATCGCCCAAATTCCGAAGGTGTAAGACAGGGGCATCGAAATTAGGCCATACTCGAGCAGGGCAAAACTGATGATAAAGGCAATATACCCGCCAACACTATAGGCCATAGCGTGGTCGGCTTCATGGGAAGATTTCTGCAGGGCAACAGCCCCCAAGACGGATAAAAGGATAGCTCCACTTATAATATACATCGTAACCTCTGGAGGTTTGCTAGTAACTTTTCGATCCGCTGAAGACCAGACCGCTGACGCCAAGTAGCGTAAGGATGATGAAGACGGTGTCCAGCATCGAAGCCATCTCACCCCATAAATAGATGCCAGCCAGTGCCAAGATCGCAGCCATGCCTCCACCCCAGGCTGTGAACACAGTGCCGAAATCATAGTTGTACAGGGCGTATTCCAATAGCAGAAAGCCAATCAGGAACGCCACGGACGCGGCCGTCCCAAGCACATAAGCCTGAGTGTAGTCTTGGAGCAAATACGAAGAGCTGCCCATAAATACACCCAAAACGCTTAATAAGATCGATCCAATCAAGTAACCCATAAAAATCTCCTTTACATTTCAAAAAACGAGCGCACCGCCTCCTGGCCAGAGGCGTGCAATTGATGATATTTTTCGCTGCCCGGTTCGATATCAAACTCCACAGCTTTGATGCCGCAATCACTGATCTCAATGGTGCGGTGCTTATCAACCGGATTGGTCTGGTAATTGGATATTTGATGCGAATTGTACATATTACGCAACGCTAAACCTATATTTCGCACCTTACAAAATGAATAGAGAGAAACAATAGCGAAGAT
>CAYWIC010000032.1:0-4954 GCA_964458115.1 uncultured Anaerolineales bacterium
CCGGGATTTCTCGGCCGATCAACTATTCTTTTGTTAAAGTGTCAGGTAGCTAGAAATAATTCATTGTCAAAAAAACGGCTGTTGGGTTTTCTTCAAAGAGGTAGAATGAGTAATATTCCTTTTTATGGAGATTGAAATGAGCAAAGATGGTAATAAAACGATGGGATCAAGAGAATGGATTTTGTTACTCCTATTGTCAATTCTGTGGGGCGGATCCTTTTTCTTCGGTGAGGTGATACTAACCGAGCTTCAGCCCTTCACCTTGGTCTTGGGGCGGGTCAGTATTGCAGCAATCGCTCTACATTTGATCGTGTTAGCAAGCGATCACCGCATGCCATCATCTCCAAGGGTGTGGGCAGCATTTCTGGTGATGGGATTGTTGAATAATTTAATTCCATTTAGCCTGATATTTTGGGGTCAGACTCAGATTACTGGCTCCTTAGCCGCGATATTAAATGCCACAACACCTGTTTGGACGGTGTTATTCGCTCATTTTCTAACCTCAGATGAAAAACTTACCCCAAACCGCTTGGGAGGTGTAATCTTTGGATTGATCGGTGTAGCAATCATGATTGGAATAGATGCCATCCAAGGATTGGGAATCAATGTATTCGCACAATTGGCTGTGGTCGGAGCAGCTATCTCCTATGCCTTCGCGGGTATTTTCGGCAAACGTTTCAAAGGAGTTCCATCCATTGTGACCGCAACAGGGCAAATCACTGGGACTACGATTATGATGATTCCACTCGCTCTCATCGTCGACAAACCATGGTTATTACCAACGCCAAGCATAAAAGTTTGGGGCGCGTTATTTGGATTAGCTATTCTCAGTACTTCATTAGCCTATATTATTTATTTTCGCTTGCTTTCAACTGCTGGAGCAACTAATTTGCTGTTGGTGACATTCCTGATCCCTGTCAGCGCGATCGTACTAGGAATGATAATCCTGGGTGAACAACTGCTTACTCAACATTTCGTGGGTATGGGCTTAATTGGATTGGGATTGTTGGCAATTGACGGCCGTGTAATGAAACGAATCTAAACTTGAGAGCTGATACTCGTGGTGAGTATATTCGCTAGATTGACTAGTTGTATAGATATAGTATATAATTATACTATACAGTCAATTTATGGAGAAACTCATGTCAAAAAAAGAAACTCAAAATTTAGAATTCAGGAATTCCACCAAGCAATTCAATGCCCGTCTCCCACTGCTATCCCATGAGCAAATCAACTCGCTTGGCATTGATTATGGATTAACGAAAACCCAGGTGATCATAATTGCAGTGGACCGCTTATACCGTGATTTGAGAGCAGAATCCGTTAGTTTAACTGATGCAGAAAAAGATGTCCGAATGCTCAAGACTGTTGCACGCATCGCCCCACAATTCGAGCTCGGGCAAGAAGGGTAAATCATATCACTGACCAAGTATCATCGATTCTGAACCAATTTGGGTCTATGGGAATCGCCGTGGGACTATCCAGATTTAGGTGTGAGTGGGGTGCTCCGCACCCCACTCACACCTAAATCTGGGGGATCACCCCGGGATTTCCTAAAGACCCACTAATTTACTCGCAATCTATAACCCAAACAATACGGTGCCTACTGGGATCACCGATAAGTCGCGGAGTATATCTAACCAATTTTTCCAATATGCGTTATGCTGGGAAATAAGTTCGGCAGTTTTTTGTATCAGGGCAAACATAAAATTTCTTCCCTTCGTGTTCCCCGCTCTTGGCAGTTCGGATCAGCATTGGCCGGTCACATTTTGGGCAGTGGGGCGCTGATTCCAAACCCCAATATGGACTCAGGATACGGGTAACCTCTCCCTCGTCATAGGCTTCCAAAGCCTGTACCCTCACCAGTGGCAGATTAGCCGCTTCGAAGGCGTTGTCAACAAAATCATCGCGATGCAATTTGTCAGGTTCTGAATGGTTGGTATCATCGAGTTCAATGCCCACTAAAGGGTTCAACGTCTCTCGCTGACAAACCAAAAAATCGATATGTTTCTGGACGATTTGATTAAAATATAATCGCGCCTCGCTGGAGTAAGGCACAATGGTACGATCTACTTTGATAATATCCGCCATGCGAGTTTTCGATAGGATTACTGCGTTCGCGGGGATAGCAGAAGCCAACACTTTGTAAAATGCGAATTCAGCGGGGGAAAGAAATGATTCCCTTAGTTGATAAGGATACTTTTGCAGAGGTTGATCTTTTTCTGGCTCAATCACTTCTGGATTGCGCTTAAAGATCTGGAATATCGCTGCCAAACAGCCCTGATTTTGATCATTAGTCTTCGTCATCAAAAATCTCCGATTTTGGATCGAATCAATGTATAAACTCAAAGTTTATCACAATAGGTAGTTGCCAGATTTGAGCCACACCAGGGTCTCTGGGAATTCATATTCCGTGATATACTCATTGCATCTTAAAACCAAGTACTGAGGTACTCACAATATGCTTAAAATCGAAATTTTATACTGTGAAGTTTGAAACTATTCACCTAGAGCTGTCAGTTTGGCAGGCACACTATTAACTGAATACAAGGGGAAAATCAAAGATATCACCCTCATCCCTGACGGTGGGGGCAAATTCGAAGTGACTGCAAATGACCAACTGGTTTATTCCAAAATTCAGACAGGTCGCCATGCAGAGCCTAAAGAGGTACTCACCTCGATTGAAGAACTTATTGGCTAAGGAGCAGGAATGACACCAACCAAGAAGAAGGGCCGCGTCTTTTCTGGCGCTCGCCCAACAGGTCGCCAACATCTTGGCAATTATCTCGGCGCGATTAAGAATTATGTAGCTCTACAAGATGAATTCGAAGACACTATCTACTGCATCGTAGATATTCACGCTCTGACAACTGTCGATACTACCAAGGATATAAATCAGAACACCTATGAAATGGCATTAGATTGGTTGGCCGCCGGGATGCGCCCTGAAGACAGTATGATCTTCATCCAATCGCATGTGCCAGAGGTCCTCGAGCTGCACACCTTCCTCTCTATGGTCACACCTTTGGGAAAGCTGACCGATCTACCCACCTTCAAAGAGAAAATCCGCCACCAACCCCATAATGTGAATTACGGTCTGGTTGGCTATCCGGTATTGATGGCTGCCGACATCACCTTGTACAAGGCTATCGTCGTCCCTGTGGGCATAGACCAAGCTCCACATCTGGAGTTCACGCGCGAGATCGTACGCTCTTTCAATTACCGTTACAAAACAAACGTACTCATCGAACCCCAAATGAAAGGGACCAAAATCCCTAAAGTACTTGGCATCGACGGTGAAAACAAAATGAGCAAGAGTCTCAATAATCACATCGAGCTAGCTTCCACTCCTGAAGAGACTCAGCAACGCGTGATGCAAATGGTCACCGATCCCCAGCGTGCTCGCCGCTCGGACCCAGGCAATCCCGATGTGTGCAATGTATTCACCATGCACAAGATCTTCTCAACTGATGATGAGATCGAAATGATCAATACCGAATGCCGCCAAGCTGGCATTGGCTGTGTCGATTGCAAGAAAATCTTCGCCAAAAACTTGAACGAGCACCTAGTGCCTTTCCGCGAGAGGAGAGAAAAATTGGCAGAGAAACCCGATGACGTCTGGAGTGTTCTAAACGATGGTGGAAAGAGAGCTAGAAAAGTAGCCAAACAGACTCTTTCTGAAGTAAAAGAAGCAATTGGACTTCCCTAAACATACCTAATCCATTTTTTTCTAACCAAAGGAGGAGATAATGGACGCAGGAACAACCTTAACGAATTTTTTGGCCACCCTTGCTCAAGCCTTATTGATCATTGCCATCCCGATAGTGGTGGCTGGAGCATTCATGTGGGTTCGACAGAAAGCCGCCGAGATCAAGCAGAATCTCTCCAAAGAGCAGCTAGACATGATCGATAAGGGCATCAAAATTGCGGTCAGCGCCGCGGAACAAGCTGGTTTTTCCGGCTTGCTTCAGACAGGTCGTGAGAAGAAACAATATGCCATCGATGCTGTCCAAAAATACCTAGATCGCGCGGGAGTGCCCATTGACGTGGATGAAATAGCCACTTTGATCGAGTCTGAGGTCAACTCACAGTTCTCTAACTATGCTCCGCCAGTAGACACTCCCGAAGCTCGTAGCGCCTTACTCGATAAGGCTGTTGAAGCTGCTGTGCTGGCAGCAGAACAGAGTGGGGCCAAGAAACTCGCTATCGAAACTGCAACCGGTGTAGCCATGTCCAAGAAAGATTATGCCGTTGATATAGCCACAAAATACCTCGGCGAACACGGGCTCAAGGTCGATCCTTCCCTGGTTGATGGAATGATCGAAGGCCAAATCATGAAGCTGAAACTCAAAGCTCTGGAGTGGAAGGCGACAGGAGCGAATTCGTAAATCAGGCAAATGATCTACTCAATCTAACATGCGTGCACTGATCCAACGAGTGAGTTGCGGGCGCGTCTCTGTAGAGGGGCGCCCGCTTGCTGAAATCGGTCTAGGGCTTGTGATCCTCTTGGGAATCAGCCCTGAAGACGGGGAAGAACAAATTAAGTACCTGACCCATAAGATCGCCAACTTGCGCATCTTCGAGGATGACGAAGGAAAGATAAACCGCTCTGTCCTCGATGTGAGTGGCGAAGCCCTGGTGATCTCCCAATTTACGCTGAATGCCGATACCCGCAAAGGACGCAGACCCTCCTTTACGCGTGCTGCCAAACCCGAGGTAGCGAATCCGCTCGTGGACATTTTCGCTGAGAGACTAACCTCGGAGGGGGTTCCAACGAAGCAGGGGCAATTCGGCGCTCATATGCTGGTAGAAATCCACAATGATGGACCTGTAACCATCTGGATGGAAAGGTAATATTGGTAGTCTGGACTGGGGGTGGGGGGGGGTTGGTGGGGAAAAAACAACCCCCCCCCACACAGGAAAATTTAATATTAAAATAATAAAAAAAAAAAAA
>CAYWIC010000032.1:4964-37003 GCA_964458115.1 uncultured Anaerolineales bacterium
GCCGCCACGCGCAGGCCCTCGGCCTCCCCGCCCGGGGGGAGGGCTGGCCGGGGGGTCGGGGGTTGTGCTTCGCACATCCCCAGACCCCCAGTCCAGTGATATTTAGAAGTTACATGGCTACAATAAATTCCGAAGAAAAACTGGATTTCAAGAAGATCGTACCCGTATTCGTTATCGTCCTGATCGATCTCTTGGGATTGACCATCATCATCCCACTGCTGCCACTTTATGCGACGTCTTTCGGGGCCAATGCCTTCGTGATCGGCGCATTAGGAGCAGCGTACCCCATTATGCAGTTCCTTGGCGCCCCGATCTTGGGCCGTCTCTCAGATCGCTACGGGCGACGCCCTGTGCTGGTGATCAGCCAGATAGGCACGTTCGTCGGCTTCATCATTCTCGGGCTGGCAAATACGCTGTCCCTATTGTTCATCTCGCGCATTATCGACGGTATTTCCGGTGCCAATATTGCCACAGCCCAGGCGGTCATCTCCGACAACACCACCGAAAAGACCCGCACACAGGGTTTGGGGTTGATTGGGGCGGCCTTCGGCTTGGGTTTTATCATCGGACCGATTATCGCCTTCGCAACCCTGGCCGTCAGTGACAATAATTACAGTTTGGTGGCGTACGTCGCGGCGGCATTTTCTCTCGCTTCCATTTTGCTAACCTATTTCTGGTTGGAAGAGTCCCATCCACCGGAAATGCGCGGCCAGGGAGATTCTGGCTCTCGTTTTAGCATCCAGGCCATGTTGGAGGCCCTGCGAAAACCCCAAATTGGATTCTTATTGGCTCTGATGTTCGCCCAACAATTCGCTTTTGGCGGGCTCGAGCAATTGCTCGCCCTTTTCACTCTCAACCGACTGGGGATGAACGCTACCAGCAATGCCGGGTTGTTTGTCTACATTGGCATTGTGTTAGTTCTGATCCAGGGTTACTTTGTAGGCAGGTGGAGCCGAAGGATGGGCGATCGCTGGCTGGTATTGATGGGATTGCTCGTTCTCGGGGTGGGAATGATGCTTTCGGCATTTACCCCCGCGCAACCCGTTCCCTGGTATAACCGAAGCGAGGTGACTGCCGAACTGACTGCTGGCGCAGACATGCCCGGTGAGACACCCCCTGTTCAAAATATCCAGATCGATTTACCTAAGGATGATGATCTAGGTTGGTTTGGATTAGGCTGGCTGGTTATGGCCATGTTTGTCACTGCTATCGGAGGTGGCGTGCTCCAGCCATCCATCAATAGTATGCTCACACAGCGCGTCAGCCCAGCAGAAGTCGGTGGCACATTGGGTATATCAGCGGCATTCCTCAGTGGAGCAAACTCCATCACGCCGCTGGTGATGGGCGCCCTCTTTGAATGGCTCGGTTCGACAGCGCCCTTCCTGATTGGGGGTATTATTCTTTTGATCTTATGGTATATTGCCAATCGGACGATCGGAAAAGTATAAAACGGGGATGCGAGTCAAAACTTGCAACCCATTCGGTTTACAGCACGCCCCGCTGCATGGCTTCAGAAACTGCTGCGGCGCGTGAATCAACCCCCAATTTGCTATAGATATTCGAGAGATGGGCTTTGACCGTGCGCTCGGTGATTCCCAGTCGATAGGCGATCTCTTTACTGCGTTCGCCTAAAGCAACTGCCCCAAGCACTTCCAATTCGCGCTCAGTCAAATCGACATCTACTCTCGAAACAGGTTTTTTATCACCCGCCCCCCTTGCTAATAAAGTATCGATGATTTCGGGTTTTAGTAAGGTCTCTCCGCGCGCCGCAGCCCGAATTGAGTTGAACAAAGTCCCCCGGTCGGTGTCTTTGAGCAAATAGCCGCGCGCGCCCAGCCCTAACCCTTTGCGCATGAGTTCATCTTCGTTGAAGGTGGTCAGAATGACAACGGCAATTTCAGGATGTTCGACACGCAGATGCTCGATGGCAGTGAGGCCATCCATGCCCGGCATGCGCAGATCCATCAAGATCACATCGGGTTGGAGTTGTGCAGCGAGTTGGATAGCTTGAGCGCCGTCGGATGCTTCACCCACCAGGTCGAACCCAGCTTCGGTTTCAAGGATCAGGCGCAAGCCCTCACGCACAATCAGGTGATCATCACAGATTAGGACGCGGATCGATTCAGTCATGGTTGTTTTCCATTGGCAATTCCAACTTGAGTGTGGAGCCTCGGGACGAGTAGCTCTCAATGGACAACGAGCCTCCCAAAATCCTGGCCCGCTCCCGCATACCTAAAAGGCCATAATGTCCGGCACGCCCCACGCAATCCTGGGGATCGAAACCGATGCCATCATCTCGAATTTCAATTTCCAACTTATGACCATTAAAAGACATTTCAATAACCGCTTGAGTGGCATTGGCATGCCGAGCAATATTGATCAGGCCTTCAGATACTGCGCGCAGCGCGTTTTGTGCAACCTCGGGGGATAGTATTTCGAGGGAGCATAAATTTACCTCGCAGGGGATGCCCGTGTCATGGGTAAAACGATCAGCTTGTTCCTGTATACTATCCACAAGCTCTCGGGGAGACTGGGATTCGCGGAGATCGCCAATTGCCTGGCGAGCGTCTGCCAATGTGGTCCGAGCGCGCCCCATGGCCTGCTGGATAATAGATTGAGCTTTTTGAGTATGGCCTGCGGAAATATGGGAATCCACCGCCTCGAGCTGTAAGATCAAACCTGCCAGTCCCTGCGCTAAGGTATCATGCAGCTCGCGAGCCATACGTTGGCGCTCGGTAGTCAGGGTCAGAGACTCGACTTGAGAGGCATATTCAGAAAGCTGCTGGTGGGTCTCTTCCAACTCCTCCAGCAGATTTTGCGCTTTTTCACGTGCCTGGACCTGGTTGGTATAAGTGAATACATATAACCAAACAAATATTGCAATCGGAACTATGGTTATGATCCACTCCCAGGCCTGTGAAAAATCTGAAACCACTAAATAACAGAGGAACGAAGACAGTAAGAAAAACACTCCATAAAGAATAGAAATTTTGGAGCGCCTAAACATACCGATGATTTCTCCCAACAAAGGCGCAAACAGGCCATAGGATAACCCAATGCTATTGGATATCAATACGATCGCGAACGCCAAGGCACTCTGGGTGAGCACGTAAAATGGGGTAAGCATTGTTTTATAGGTCAGGTGGGGGGATATCCAGTGCAAAATACCATGAACGAGCATCAATATCGTGAAAGATGCCCAGCGAATGGGCTCGCTCCAATCAGCAAAATAATACATTGTGAAGATGTACTGGATCAACATCCCAAATATCAGGAACCAATAAAAGGGCCTGACTTCGCGCATCGCCTGCTCGTAATCATCTGGCGGTTTCGCCCGCACATTCGCTTGAAATGCTTCAATCCAACGGATCTTCTCCATAGTATTGAAATTGTACTCTACTCTCCGAACCTGGCTATTGTACGGAAGGACACTGTCCAAAAATACAGGCATCAACAATCTAATCGTCCAATGGAATATTTTGCAGATCAGACTAAACTTATCTGTGTGAACCGAACCATTGGAATCAGTAAATGGTATTGTCAGAATGTTAGAGATAATAATCGATGTAGGAGTTACGCACTTAAAGTGTGGTTTGCTGGTAATAGGGGGTGGGGGCTTCGCCTCCACCCCCTATTACCAGCACATTCCTCGCCGAACTGCGTAAATTCTAAGAGGAATGGAGAAAGGAATATGGCGAGGTGAATTTTGAATAATCCAATAGCAATTTACACAAATGATCTTCATAAAGATTTCGGCGAAGTTTATGCTGTAAAAGGCGTGAATATTGAGATACAAGCTGGAGAGATATTCAGTTTGTTGGGTCCTAATGGTGCAGGAAAAACAACAGCCATTTCGATGATTTCCGGGCTGCTCAAACCAACGCAGGGAGATGCAACGATTTTAGGGCATTCAATTACCCAAGAACCATTGGATGCCAAAGCTGCTCTCGGCGTTGTCCCGCAGGAGATCGCGCTGTATGACGATCTGTCCGCACGCGAGAATCTGATGTTTTGGGGCAAGATGTACGGCCTGAGAGGTACTGCTCTCAAGAGCAGAGTTAATGAAATCCTTGAGACAATCGGTTTAGTTGATCGTCAAAAAGGGCGTGTAGAGAAATTTTCGGGTGGCATGAAGCGCAGGCTGAACATTGGCATTGCGCTGCTGCACGAGCCCGATGTAGTCATTATGGATGAACCCACGGTGGGCATAGACCCACAAAGTCGTCGCAAAATCCTGGATTCGGTTATGGAGTTAAATCAGCAGGGTATGACCGTGCTCTACACAACCCACTATATGGAAGAAGCTCAAGAGCTTTCCGATCATATCGCTATTATGGATCATGGAGAGATCATCGCCAACGGCACGCACGACGAGTTGGTCAAGATCGTCGGAGAATTCGATCGCATCGAGTTAAGTATCAACACCTCATCTGAACACGTAATGGAAGCCTGGAGCAAAACGCCTGGTGTCGAGAATATCAGCGCGGAGAATGGTCAGCTGCACTTATTGGTCGAGGACTCTAATGTCGTCCTTCCCTCGCTGTTCGAGGTCGCTGTTCAGGCGGGCGTGCGTATCACCTCAATCGAAATCCAGGAACCAAACCTGGAGACAGTCTTCTTGCATTTGACTGGAAGGGCATTAAGAGACTGACGGAGGACCTACGACGGAAGACGGCTAACCATCGCAGTCCCCAGTCTTTTGGAGAATTTAGATGAAAAAATCAATTGATATTGCCCTCAAAGATATGACTCAGTCATTCCGCAGCCTGTTCGCGATCATGTTCATGTTTGTAATCCCCATATTGATGACTGGTATGTTCTCCCTGATGTTCGGGGGGTCTGGCGACGACGAGGAAGGGTTCGTCCTGCCCAGGACGACGGTGGTCCTGGTCAACCTGGATGAAGGCAGCTTCCCAGGGGTTCTTAGTCAGGCAGCTCAAAATCCCGCATTTGAGGGATACTCGTCAATCGGAGATATGCTTACAATGGCGCTCTCTTCCAAAGACCTGGACGGCCTTATGCAAGTATCACTGATGAGTTCTGAAAGCGATGCAAAAAAAGCGATCGACAACCAGGAAGCTGGGGTGGCCGTCATCTTACCAAAAAATCTGACCGAATCATTTATGGCGCCTGAAGGCTCCGTTGCGGTCGAAGTGTATCAAGATCCAACGTTAACCATAGGCCCCCAAATTGTTAAAGGCATCATCAGCCAAATTCTGGACAACTTCTCCGCATCGAAGATTACCCTTGCGGTAACTTTGGAGCAGATGGAAAACCATGGCCAATCGCTGGACGAAACACAAATCCAGGCCGTCGTTGCCCAGTATCTGGCAACTATTCAACCTGAAAACCAAACTCAGGAATCAGAGAATGTCAATCCATTCCTTGAAATAAGGGCTCCAGTAACCGATAAAAAAACAGCCAGCCAATCGATCAGCATCATCGCCATGATGATGGCTGGGATGTCGATCTTCTATGTTTTCTTAACAGGAGCCAGCGGAACCCAAACCATCTTGAAGGAAGAAGAAGAGGGCACGCTGTTGCGTCTTTTCACAACACCTACGCCTACGGCAACGATCCTGCGCGGGAAATTCTTGTCGGTGACCCTGACGATTTTGATCCAGATTTCTGTGCTGCTGCTCTTTGGGAATTTGGTTTTCAAAATCCAATGGGGTGATCTTTTATCCGTCGCGCTTTTGAGTATTGCCATAACCCTAGCATCATCAGCCTTTGGGATCTTCCTGGTTTCCTTTATGAAATCTACTCGCCAGGCTGGGATGATGATCGGTGGGCTAGTGACAATTATGGGGATGGCTGGCATGATGCCGATCTTCACCCTAGGCATGCCCAACCCACCTGCATTCATTTCGGCAGTATCCCATTTGGTCCCCCAGGGATGGGCAGTGGAGGGTTTGCAGATAACGATGACCGGCGGGGGCTTACCTGAAATCTGGCTCAATATCCTTGTTTTGATAGCCTGGGCCATCGGCTTGTTTGGGATTGGTGTCTTCCGCGTCCAGAACAGATATCGATAATGAATACAGTGTGGAACGGAAGCGTCTAGCGAAATTGGTTTCGTCAACGCTTTCCCAAGCACGTTTTCTGCTCCATGGAGTAACTTATGCGAATACTTGATTTAGCTCTCAACGACTTATTACAAATCCTGCGAGATTGGAAGTCATTCCTGTTCTTACTGTTCATGCCCGTTGTCTTCACTCTGGTGTTTGGCTTTGCTTTTGGCGGCTTCGATAGCGGTGGTAACGAAGATGTCGATCCCCGGCTTCCCGTGGGAGTAATTGATCAAGATCAAAGCAAACTTAGCGCTTCATTTCTGGCGTTACTAGAGAAATCCGACGCCCTCCGTCCTGTATCATTCAAAAAAGGTTCCCTGGACGGTGAAATCGAGAATATGGTTGCTGAGGACGAGCTTGCCGCTCTGGTCATCGTGCCGGCTGGTTATGGAGAAAGCATCCTATCCGATCGCAACATCAAACTCAGAGTGATCTTGAAAGGTGAAACGCAAGCTGGAGCTACCGCCCAGAATGGAATTCAGGCAGCTGCTAACCGCCTGATAAATTCAACCAACACAGCCCAGTTCAGCACCATGGTCCAGGAGCAGCAGAATCCCTTTGCAAGCGAATCAGAGCGAGCAACTTATTTTGAAGAATCCCATGAAGGCGCCATATCATCCTGGGACACCCCCCCCTTTGTTCTGCTCAGCACTCAGACGGGAGTCGATCAAGAGGCTGTGGAACAGCCCAACGCCTTCACACACTCATCACCTGGGATGATGGTGCAATTCGCTATCGCTGGCTTGATCGGTGCCGCAGGCGTATTGGTCAACGAGCGCAAATCAGGCTCGCTACAGCGGCTGCTCACCACGGCCATCTCTCGAACAGAGATCCTACTGGGTCACTTTATGACAATGTTCTTGATGATCTTAATGCAGTTCGCCATTTTGATCAGCTTTGCTGCGATCATCCTAGATGTGGGGTATTTCGACGCCCCGATAGCCACGATCATCATCACCCTGGCAACCGCCCTCTTTGTAGCCAGCATGGGTATGCTCATCGGCACACTGGCAAAGAAGGAAGAGCAGGTGATCATGTTCTCATTGATCCCCATGTTCATTCTCTCTGGTCTTGGCGGAGCATGGGTTCCATTGGAATTTACCAGTGAAACCTTCCAAACTGTTGGACATTTCACCCCAGTAGCTTGGGCAATGGATGGATATCAAAATATCGTTGTGCGCGGCATGGGAATCGAATCAGTGCTCTTACCTGCGATAATTCTTCTTGGATTTGCCGCAGTATGCTTAGGATTCGCAGTTTGGCGATTCGAATTCGAATAACCGGCACACTTATGGTACTCTAACAAAGTTGAATAACAACTTGCTCAAGCATCTTTAAGAGAACCCAGGAAAATATCAACTCCATTTCGAATTGCGCGCCAGGACTCCCTTGACAGGCGCTTGAATTTGCGCGATACTTGCAAGTAAGCACTTACTTGCACAATCAATAGCTTATGACAAAAGAAGTCCCCTCTCTTCCAAACGAAACGCGTGAACGCATTCTCCGGGCTGCTGCAAGGCTGATTGCTGAAAAAGGATATGCCCGCACGACCACGCGCGTGATTGCCGAAACTGCGGGTGTCAACGAAGTTACCCTATTCCGGCATTTTGGTAGTAAACGTAATCTGCTATCAGCATTGATCCAGGATCGTTCTGTCTTACCAAATTTGACCGATCTAATCGCAAACCAACTCACTGGTGAATACCACCAGGATTTGACTCTCTTTGCGAGTGTGTTTTTGAATGCATTACTTCAGCGACAGGATGCACTGCGGTTAATCCTGTGCGAAGCCAATGAATTGCCTGAAATCAGAGATGTAGTAGCCCAAATCCCTAAACAATTGCGAACAGTCCTTACTGAATATCTTAAAAAGAAAATCGATGAAGGCCTTCTTCGAAACCTCGACCCCGAACTGATAGCTCAGGCTTTCTTGGGGATGTTCTTCTCACACGTTGTCGCTGGAGAATTTTTGGGCGGACCAGCAGCTTTCGAGCAGAGTACGGATGACATAATAACCAATTGCGTTGAAATCTTCGTAAAGGGAACATTAAATATCCCGAAGTAATGCAGAGATCGCGATGCCAGCAAATACACGCTTGTGGTTTAGAAACCTAACTCTTGATCATCTCATCCTGGGCACACTCCTAGTTTATGTACCTTTGCACATGATCGATGAGGGTATCTTCGATTTCGCTGCCTGGGCTGAAATGCACTGGCATATCCCAAATTACACTTTTCTAAAATGGCTGTTGCATAATGCATATTTTGCGATCGTCCTCGGCATAGGATTCGTTCTTTATCGCAGAAATCCTACTACATTGTTGCCTGCAGGTCTGGGTATTGTGCTGTGGGGTTTCATGAACGGCGTCAGTCACATCATCTTCACCTTTATCTTCTGGGAATATTCGCCAGGGTTGATTTCTGGATTGATATTCATCTTCATCGCATTACTTGCGTACCAACGAACACGACAAATGGACTTTCAATCATCGCATGTGACAGCCTACTCAATCCTGGCTGCTTTATTCTATTGGGGCATACCCATGTTTCTGTTCATCGAAATCGATAAGTTACTCGGAATTTAACGAGGCAAGTATGCACTCAGCAATCTCTGTACAGTCTGTAACCCGTCGCTTTGGGGATCATCTGGCCGTTGATGGTCTTTCCTTTGACGTAAAGCAGAGTGAAATCTTTGGCCTGCTTGGGCCAAATGGGGCTGGAAAGACTACGACGATGAACCTGATCGTTGGGCTGTTGAAAATTCATCACGGAATGATCCGCGTGCTGGGATCAGACCCGATCAAGCAGGCCCGCTTGGTTCGTAAGTACATTGGCCTGGTTCCCCAAGATACCAACGTATACCCAGACCTGTCAGCGTTGGACAACCTCTGGCACCACGCGGCACTCTATTGCGACGACCTCTCGACGGTCAAAGAGCGCATCGAGGCGCTCCTCAAGATGATGAACTTGTGGGAGCGGCGCAAAGATGCGCTGCGTACCTACTCAGGAGGCATGAAACGTCGTTTGGCGTTAGCTCGAGCTTTACTTCATGACCCGGAGATTATTCTTTTTGACGAGCCAACCCTCGGCGTTGACGTTCAGGGACGCCATGTACTCTGGGAACATATCCAATCGCAGCGAAAGCAAGGCAAAACCTTTATCATTTCAACCAACTATATGGAAGAAGCCGACGCGCTTTGTGACCGGCTGGTAATCATCGACCACGGCAAAGCCGTCGCGCTTGATTCACCTGAGAATTTGAAATCTGATTTGGGGCGCGACATCATCTCACTGAGAACCACGCCTGAAATCAAAGACCCGAGTGCCCTGTTTGATGGTCTTGGTATACAGGGGTTTTCCTCCTTAGAGACAGATCAACTACGCCTCGAAGTGCGCAATGCCGAGAGCGTCATGGGTGAGTTGGTCACACGCGTGGCCGCTGAGCACCGCATCGAGTCAATACGCATGGCCCGCCCCACCCTAAATGACGTCTTCCTATACCATACCGGGCGGGCATTGAGAGATTAGCCCCTATCCCCACCTTGCACTTCCCTCTAATCTAGGGAAAGGGTAAGACAGAAGCACAGTCATGAAACGTTTCTTGTTGCTCATCGCCAACGAATTCAAATTCGTTCGCACTGCAATTGCCGTACACCTTGTGGCCATCATCCAACCCACACTGATGTATTTGCTCATGGCGATGATCCTGGTTGAGCCCACCTTCCTGATGCACGTCTTGCGGCCCAGCAGCCAGATCGGATCTGATCTCGTCTATGCCATGCAGCAGGTCGGCTCCCCTATTGGCAAACCTTATATCGATGTGGAACTCCTTGACGAAAGTAGCGATACCAGCGGGTTGCGCCAGGTGATCGGTGTGGAGACGGAGGCTGGCTTTTCCACCGTAGTGCAATCCTATGGCTTGATCGACAGCAACATCGTCAAGAATTTTCGCAATCGCCTGACCGCTGCCGTACTGCAAATCTGGAATGACGACCTGGGTGACCAAGCAGTGAATATCATCGAGAAACCCTGGTTGCCACAGGATGTGCCCTACAAAGTTTATTTTGGAATGGCACTGCTCCCCATGGCTGCGGCAATGGCGGCGTCCATCATTGGCGCGATTCTGACAGCGCAAGAATTCGAACGCGGTACCATCCAACAATACCGGCTATCTCCCATACCCCCGATCTTGATCATTGCAGGACGCTTGGCGCGCTTGATACTCACTGGATTACTAGGCGCCGGGGTGCTGCTGGTCACTATGGGCGTAGTAACTGGTTATTGGCCAACAAACCTCACGAAGGTCGTACTGATCCTCCTGTCCATTAGCTTGATCAGCGGTGGGATGGGAATCGTCGCCGGGCTGGCCATTCAAAAAACTATTCCCGCGTTTATGATCGCACTGATCACTTCGTTCATCAGTTGGATCGTCGGAAACGCATTTGGGCTGGCAGCCGGCTTCGGGCGCGGGTATGCCACAGCCAGCCTTTTCATGCCAAATTCTTATGCTGTCGAATTGCTCTTCCCACTCTATTTTGGAGCGCCAGTGGGATCACCGTTTACAGCGATATTGGTATTAGCCTTGATGAGCTTGATGATCGTTGGCTTGAATGTCACGGTCTATCAGAAACGGGTTGCAGCTCAGGTGTAGCATGAAGCGTTTCTGGATCCTTTTCATCACAGAAGTCAAAGTCTGGCGACATGATCCCATCAGCGCCGCCGGCGGGTTCATCCCAACAACTTTCATCTTGCTAGCCTTTGGATTATTGTTCGGGGGACGATTGGCATTCAAATTAGGCCTGATCAATCACGACCAGGGGCCCTATGGACAGGTTTTAAAAGAGACCTTTGCAGAAACCTTATCTCCCTTTGGCATCCCTTACTACGATATCATCGAATTACCTGAAGCTGAAACCTGGGAAAGGTACCTTCAATTTGGCTTGGAAGGTGTTTGGGTAATTCCGGCCGATTTTTCTGCGCGCATAGAAGCAGGTGAAAATCCTACTATCGAAATGCATTTCACCAACTATATTGACGACCGCGCCAAAAACCACCGCCTTTACAGTGCTGAAATAATTTGGCGTTTTTATGAAATGATCGGCTACCCCACCCCTCCTCTGGCTGTGAAGGAGGCATACCCGCTTCCGGAAATGATCGAGTGGTTTCCCGTGATCGCTGTGGGGGTCGTACTGCTCGCTTTTATGATTGGGGGAATGATGAATATCTTCATGCTGACCTACAAAGAGCAGGTGGATCAACTGACCCTGGAATTTGGGCTGGCTCCGCGTTCTTTAGCCTGGATTCTGCTCCCCAAGACCTTGCTCGCCTTGATTATGAGCACGCTCACCGGTACCGCGTTGATGGCCATCGTATATTTTTGGATCGGAGCCTGGCCAGGTTTAGATCAGGCCTTTTTCCCTGGACAGGCATTGCTGGGAGTGTGGATTTTGGCGGCTTTGGTGGTGCTCTTCTGGGTGCCGATTACGATGGCATTTGGGCTGCGCTCCCAATATTTTGCGGGGGCCATCGCCGTGATGTTGACCGCGCTGACGACATTCTTCATTGGTGGTGGGTTGTCACTGGTTCGCGTCAACCTAGACAGGGCAGTCTGGTTTACCTGGCTGATCCCCAACGCGTACGCAGTCGACCCGATGCGCGATCTGATCTTGTTCCACCAATGGCCGGTTGATTGGTCTCGGACACTGCTGATATTGGGTGGGTTTGCAATTTTGGGCTTGACTGTCGGTTGGGGCATCACCTGGAGGCAATTGCGCAGGCTGGGGTGATTTTGTGACCCTTCGCTCGCCTACAGCTTGCTCAGGATGACATACGATCAAAATCCATATAACGGGATTCTCACCCGTTCTCTCCAGCCAGGCGAGCTATCTGGAGGGTGCAAAAGCGCACCACAGCCTGTTTTTCTTTTGGCAAGGCGCTCTCCTCAATTTGGGCGATGCGCTCGACATCATTCATCGCGCGGATGATGCTGACCGGCACTTCGATATCTCCCTCGGTAAAGGAACTCAGATACTCTATTGCACCGATAAGAAAGTGGCGCATTTCGTCATCGACGCGCGCCGTGCGAAAGAATTCGATCAGTGATGGAGATAATTTCGCGCCTCTAAGAACGGGGGGGGCAGCTTCAAAAGCTCGGGGCGTCGAGAAGGAATACAGGGCAGTGGCAAGTTCTGTAAAGCTCTGCACCCATTGATAGACTGACTCTCCCAGCACATCCCAAATGATCGAACGCCAGGTTTCAATTTGCTCCGGCAATTTCAGCAAATTACTAACTTCCGCGCGCCATTCATCGGCAACTTTCCCAGAGATATTTTGCATAAAGGCATCAATATCCCTGTTGAAAAGATTCTCTTGCAACAGGACCGCCAAATCTGGACGAAGGGTTGGTAAAAGTTCAGGAAGGAAGACTCCTTTGACAAAGAAATTGTTGACATCTACACCATGGCGTCGAAGAAGCTCTTGTTGGAACAAGTGCAAATAGTGTTTCATCGCATCGCTATCTTCTCGCAAGGCCACAAAAGCAGAATTACCCGCCGGAAAAGCCGTTTCGATGCGCTTAAGATATTCGCCCTTGATATCCTGGTAAATACGGAGCGAATTTAGGATTTCATAGATCGGGAGATATGGCAATAGGCGCTCGGCGACCATGCGCTCACGTTCAGCTTCCGGGAAGGAATTTTGTGCAAATCGTTCTACGGCACGGAATAATCCCGTTGTGAGCTGGTTGATGCCTAATACGACCGTCTGAGATTGGTTATGAGAAATGGCACGCAGAAGGCTGCCTTGTTTGGCAAGAGGAATAATCTCCGCAATGTTTGCCAGGATGCGTTGCCCACGATCGACGCCTGAGCCAGGTGTGCGTCTAAATGTGGGCCGATCCCTCAATTGTGGCAGAGACCTTCCGATGAAATAGGAAATGACATGGATCCCAACCACATCTTCTTGCTGACCATAAAGGATATGCCGAAAATTGTCCGTCAATTCCTCCAGGAATCCTTCTAATAAAGCATCTTTCGTTCCAATCGTCAAACGCTCTAATTCTTGCAAGCTCCGGCTTTGGGTCCCCAAACGGCTTTCCGCGATAGTTTCAGCAGCCCTGATAAGGTCTTCGCGATGGCTGTGTTGCATTGCGCGCACATGATTATGAAAACTGACAAAATCACGGACTCGCAAAAACCGGAGATATTCCGACAAATTGCTTTGGAAAGTCCTTAGATCTCCACCCAAGAAAACCCCTTGCAAAGGCGTCACAGCAAAGGCAGTGCTCTTTCGGGCAGCCGGCCTCAAATGTTTGGAAATTCGGCGTCGATTCCCCTCACTACTCTCAATGGCACGATTGCCGGAAACGCGAGAATAATAACCACCCTGGCGTTGCATCGGCTCGCCGCTACCCAATTTGATGCGAACAGCCTCCACCACTCCATGTTCAGCCAACCAGGAGTGCGTATCGTATTTTGCCTTGCGATATAGATGCGCGGCATTCGCCTGACTCACCTGTTGGCTCAAATCGGATCCGGCGATAAAAACCTCGCAATTGATTTCTTTGAATCGTTCTTGCGGGGATTGCGCTGTATGTCTGCTCTGGGTTGCATAGTCCCAAATCCGGTCAAGATAGGAGCGGATATTGCGAACGCTATCGATGTCTTCGAACAAAGGAATCAACCAGATTGGAGGCAATTCAGTCTGTGAAATATCCCTGCGCATTTGGTCCGCATGAATTCGCATCTTCCGATCGAGAGAGATTAGCGCTTCCGATTTGGATGATAAACTGATCTGCAAACCTAGGGTCATACCAGGATTTCCGTATTTTCCCGCGATTGTGTTGATCTCATTGATATTGTAGGCAGTTGTATCTATGGCAAACTGATCGCGCGCCGTTATCAAGCCCTGGTTGATGCGCGGTGTGAGCACCATGCGCTTCAAAATATCACGATATCCAAGCACTTCCCGAATCATCGGCTCTGAAGTGCGGTTATTCTGAATCGAGGGGATCAATGCGTATAACTGTTTGCGGAGATCCTTGTTCAAAGCAAAATAATATTCCAACATCGAGCGCCGCTGTTGCCGAAGATCAAACATCTTCCGCTCATATCGATCGTTGTGCTGCCAAAGAATTCGTGCTGGATCTCTTCGCAAACGGAGACGCGTTGCCAACCGACGCAGAGGTTTAGTTTCAATCGAAAAGGGGAGGATTCCGCGATAACGCTGCTCCAATTGGTGAGTAAGATATGTGATCTCATTGAGGAGCTTGGTAAAGCGTTGATTTCGCTGGGGAAGCGCGCCAAGTTCGGATTTCAGTTCTGGTTTAATCGAAATCGTCGGATCGACGTGTTGCAGAGTATCCAAAATGCGTGTCATTCGGCGCACATTTTCCATCACGACAGCAGCGACCAAGCGATGGCCTTGCCCGGATGGCCGGTTGCTGCCATCCCAATCGCTCCAAAAGGATAGAAATGGGGATAACGTAGTTTCGGTGAACAATTCCGCAAACTCTTCACCAGCGATCAGTGAAGCGAGATCCAACAATATTTCATCGACCTCCTGTTGTGAATTGATGGCTACATTGAGTCCGAGGTATTCACGCTGCAGATCATGTGCAGCTTTTTCGACAAGAGCCTGCCCAACTGGTTGATCGCTGATCAGAGCATTTACGACTGCATCGAGCGCCATCTCGGCTACCAACGAATAAGCCTGGGTCGGGTGTACCGTTCGATCGTAGGTGCGCAACCGGAATTGCTCTTGACGGTGTGGGAGGGAATCTTTCATAAACTCCCCTTCCAGCCGTTCGGCTAGCCACTGCCCACTGTCGTTCGTCACTCGCCGTAGCAATTCGTCCTGAATCAACGATCTATCTAGGAGACGATTCTGAAATACAGCTAACCGTTCAGGGATATAAGAATGTAAGAATTCTTGTAGCAATTGTTGTTCATCAAATGAGTGCAAACTCATTATGCGACGACCTGCGCGGCGGGACTCGAACTGCTGGATGAGTTGCTTCTCGAAGATGTCCCATGATCTCAAGAGTTCAGCATTACGGCTTTGGCTATTTTTAGTCAAATGAATCGAAAGCTGATTGCGGTTGTAACGAGAATCCTCTTCAGCAATCAGACGATTCAGATCAATGAGAAGTCTGCGAGTTTTGCCTCGCAACACCTCGGCATTATCCGCGCCGCCCAGAGTCAAGCGAAAGGTAGTTCTTCCTGTTTCAAAGCCCTTCTCCGTGCGCGCAAAGGTCGCCAAGGGTAACATTCCGATCCCCGTGCGTGCCAGTGAGGATGCCAGCCAATCCAGAGATAAGCCCGATGGCAAGTTTTCAATCTGTAAGAGAGGATACAAGCTACCTGTTGGAGGAAGAATCTGCAGCCCAAATGGATTGCGATCTAATGGAAAATTCTTTACTGCACGCAATAGGGCTTGAGTTCTCTCGTACAAAATCGAGTTTCGCAAATGCCAGTAGGTGCGAATTGCCTGCGTTGTGTTGCGATAGAACAAATACGCCAGGAAAATTGCAGCCACATTGGGCTGAATATGTGAATTTATGGATTCAAATTGTTGACGAATTTTCCGAGCCCGAATTTCGACAACAGCAAGCCTGGCGCCAGCAAAACTGTCAGTTTTTGACATAGAATGCACGCTAATAACCTGGTCGGCTTGGGCTTCATTGATGGCCCCTTGACGAACCAATTCTGTGGCAATGTGTCGAGCGGTTTTTATATTGGGAAGGTCTCGAACAGGTGCAACATTCTGATATGCCAGGTCGTCGATCACAATGATGTCATTCTGCAAACAGTATGCTATCAATCGCTGGATGTCATCTCCATCAAATATTTTCCCAGTAGCATTGTGAGGATTGTTGACAACAACTGCGCCGCGTTGAGGCCAAAGAGCATCTTCTTGGCGGAGTTGCTCAACTTTCTCGATGATGGCATCAACATCAAGCCCTAAGGATGCCGAAAGCGGTACTGTATAGGTTTTTTTAAAGCACTGCTCGTAAGACCAACTCAAGTCTGGAATGACGACCTCAGACACTCCACAATGAAAGCCCAGGATACCCAACGCTGTGCGAGATGAGCCACTCACTACGGCACATGCTTCCAGATTATATTGCGGTTGATGTTTGACAAAGGAGCCCAGGAAACTCGCCTGAAGCGATCCTATCCATTCGGGGTTGTGCGAATTATTTTGTAGCAGTACCAGGGTCTCGTCAGCCGAATATTCAGCCAACTCATCGAATAATTGCCCCTTCAAGGCATTTTCAACCTTCTGAGAAAGCGTTGCAGCGACATCTTCTACAGCCTTAATTGAATGGGTCAATGCTTGGGTTCGATCGACAAGCAAACGGTCAAGCTGCCTTTCCACTCGCTCGACCAAAGTAGGCAATACTGTTTCCGCAGAAACACCCATCGCCAAGCCCTCGAAGGATGGCTTTTCTTGAGGGACCTTCCCCAGTCCATCCAATGGTTCATCAGCGAGTTCTTGTGAGAGTAGAAAATCAAGGTACTCGGCTTCCGAGGCAGACGGTGTGCCCTTGAGATTGAAATGAACATTTTCTATCACGCCCAAAAATTCAGCATTACCTGCAATGAGCACCGTAGATAGGTTATGCAAATGCGGCGCGAAAATGGCAGGTGTCATCAAACGGATTACACGCTGCACAAGTTTGGCTTCTCGCGCTAGCGAGAGATGGTTCGGAGCGTTATTGGCCTCTATGAAGAACAGCGGCCGCTCTATGCCTAAGAGTCGCAATGTGCGCCGCGTAACTTCGTCTATATCACCACCAACTATAATGAACGTGGGCATATGGGGTTGATGATCTAGAAATTGTTCGATCTGAGCAAGCGCCACGCGTTCATCGTCGGCTAAATTATCAAAGAGAAGATTGGGAATCTCCTTTACCTTGGGTTGAAGATGGCATTGATAGCTAAGGATACGGGCAGGGGTGAATTCCAAATAGGAAGATATGGCAAAAATGATAATTCGCAAGATCTCATGTATACCACCCGTACCTAAAACAATCTCTCGTTTGCCCGATTGTTCCCCTGTATCGTAGCGCAACGGTTCTTGTTGGTGTTCTAACCAACTGCGAAACGCATCGACCAAAGCGTGTGGCTTCCTTCTGGTGTAACCACCACGAGGCATATAAGGAGCGCTCTTTTGAATTGCACGAATGAGAAACTCGAGTCTCGGTTTAATTTCCTCATGCAATCCAAGAATTTCCAAAATCGCATCCGGGTCGGTGTCGCGCAGGCTCTCCTCTTGAACATCGATACCCAATGCGATGCGCATGTATGCAGAGGAGAGACTCGAATCCTGCAGCGGGTTCCCAATGTGGAAATTAACCCGCTCATCATCAGGCACGACTGCTGCCGAGGTAGACTCGCTGATCTCCGAAACTCGTGCGACTCGGATCGGTTTGAGGCGAAGACCGCTATTGGGGTCCGAAGGATACGTTGTCATCTAACTCACTTGGCTACGGTTCCAGAACTAGTAAGATATTGGTTGAACCTTCCATGGATGTCTATTCTTCCTTGTTCTCCCTTTTCTCTTCTAAGGCGTTTTGCATCAGGTTCTGGAAGACGCCTAACAGATCTACGCTTTGCGCCAGTTCTTGAGGAGTGAGTGAAACGATCGTCCGGGCATTTTTTAGGTTTTGGCTCGCTTCTGCCAAACGTGCGGCTTGGGGAGTGAGCATCAGAAGCTCTGGGCTGCTCTTTAGGACTTCCAGTTCTTCTTTTTCGAAAGCCAAACGCAGACGGTTACGATGCAATTCGTCTTCAAGCTTCTGATGAGTTAATGATGATTCTTGCTCAAACATTTTTTTCTTCAATTCCGATTTTTTCAGTTCAAGAGCATGTTCCATTTGAGAAATTTCTTCGTCCGCCTGAAATTTAGCTTTTGCAGCCGCAGAACGCGCCTGATGGTTCAAGCGCTCTGTTTGTTCGAGCAAGCGCGCTTGTTCTTGCTGGCGAAGGGCATCACTGATCTCAGGATCTACCGACTCTAGGGATTGAACGGCCAAAGAGATCAACTCGACACCAAATTTCTCCTGAATAAGTGCTGAACGTTCTTCCAGGTAATTCAAAATACCGGTTGACAGTAGCGTGTGGATTTCACATTGTTCTGCATATTCATTTACCAATCCCTGGAGCATAACTTGTGCTTCTTCGGCAGCATGCGCAACGACCTCTTGATTCCATCCTCCAATACGGATCAGTGATTGAATGTGGTCTAACGAGGGCGCTACTGAGCCGACCAATTTGATCCGCACTTCTAAATTCCCGAGTGTGGTCGCTTCGATGGTCAAGCGTATTGGGTATGTTGTGCGTTCGAGCGGGAGACTGAAATGCCGCGGATAGATCAGGCCTTTGCGAACGCCAATTTCACCTTTGGATTCGTAGAGAAGCAAAATATCCGGTTTACGAATACGATATTCGAATAGGATCACTAACAGACATAAACCCAAAATAGCGCTGATGATAACTCCAATTGTGATGTCCATGATTCACAACTCCTGCAAAACTCTCGATTTATTGGAAAACTCTACATTAATGGCTCATTGGGAAGCACCATAGAAATTCCAATACTGAACATTCTGGGATGCTCCGCGCACTCCATTCAGTCATTAATAGAAATTGTCCAGGAAATCCTGGAAAGCTAAATTATACCCAAGCATACGGAAAGAGCCACCAAGCTATAATTTTCTGCCTTTTGTCAGTATAATAAAGACCAGAAGCGTGGATATAAACGAATTGAGATTTTTATCGTAGATATCAATTCCATACAGGAAAACACAAGCAAAAGCAATGCCATCTGAACTAAATATTGCGTCTCAAATTATCCAACAACTCGAGGTGATGCTCCCAAGTCGGCTGGGGAAAACCATCAAGGAAATTCATCCCATTTCCCAATTTCAAACTCGCGCATATTCTTATGCACTGTGTTGCGCGGTTGCATTGGATAATGGCCAGGATATTGCCATCCGCATAAAAATCGCCAGGAATCCTGATACCCCGACGCTCGAACATGCGATCGCAGATGAAATTCTCAGACAAATAGGCAGGCGCGAATTTACCTCGTTAATGGCTGTGTATGACCTCATTCAAGAGGATTCTAATTCAAACCTGTGCGCCATCCAGGTATTGGGTTACCTCTCAGATTTTAACGCCATCATAATGGTGGAATTGCCGTCGAGAAATCTCAAAGATATGTTATACGATCTCCGAATGAGAGTAGGAATTCAAAAATTCCGTCAGCGCTTTTCCAATGCCATGGTTGATATTGGACAGTTTTTGCGCCTGTATCATGGCCGAATAGGTCAATCGAGGCTTGAACCGTTTGATGGCGAGCTATTCCGCAAAAGTGTTACAACTACAATTAACAAGGTGAGCAATGTCCTGGATTTCTTAGATCTCACCAAACTACAGGTCTCTTTTTTTGATGTGATCAACCAAACAGATTCGCAGCTTATCCATAATGCAGCGCTTCATAGGGATTTCGCGTTCCGAAATATCGTCATGACGCCTGATAATCGTGTGGCGATTTTAGACATGGATGCCAGGCTTAGTTGGCAAAGGCAACCAATTTATTTGGATATCTCCCGACTGATCGTCGATCTGGTCGTGCAGAAAGTGAAGATTCTGAGCCTTGGCTTTCTCGTTCCCGAACGCTATCTGCATCAGTATGAAAGGTTGTTTTTGGGAGGGTATTTTGGTAAAGAACCAATAGACCAGCGATTTCTTGCCCTCTACAAATCCTTAGGGATGCTTGATGCTATGATTTGGTATGAAGCCAGAGTCAGGGACATGCATGGCATCGAGAAAGGCCTTGCAAATCTTTTTTTCCCCCAAGTGCAATCTTATTTATTTAGGAAAGCTTCTGCATTCCTCGAGGAGGCACAAAATTGACTTCACCCAAGATTGCGTTTATTAAAATGGGAAGTTTCTCATTGGTTAACATGCACATCGAGGAGATCCTCAAAAACACGTTTCCGGAATATCACCTTGATGTATTTGACGTAGTCCAGGATTTTGTGAACGATAAAAGCATTATTAATATTTTATCTGTGATGCGCTGGTACGGGTTCGATTTTATATCAGGGAAACGAAAACTTTTTGAGGAGCTATCTCAGCAGGAGATCCTATCTAGGACAACAAATTTCTATAACAACGTCAAACGATCCATTATTCGCCAATTGGAAGTCGATGAATATGCCTTTTCCTTTCAGACTCAATCGCTATTTGATGCAAGTATCCCAGGGCTGCCACATTTTGTGTATACCGATCATACACACTTGGCAAACTTGAACTACCAGCATTTTGACGAAAGCATGTTGTATTCAAATGCCTGGATCGATTTAGAGCGTGAGATATATCAGCGGGCCAAGATCGTCTTTACCACGAGCAACTTTGTTACCAAAAGTTTGGTTGAGGATTATTCGTGTGCACCTGAAAAGGCAAATTGTGTATATTCGGGGATCAATGTTGAGCCAGAGATCGATATCCCCGGAAGAAGCTATGGGAATAAACACATTCTCTTTGTGGGGATTAATTGGAAGAGGAAGGCGGGACCTTTGTTGATCGAAGCGTTCAAGCGCGTGCTACACGCTCACCCTGACTCAAAGCTGACAATCATAGGCTCTCAACCCAAGATCGACGTTGCGCGTGTTTCTGTGATCGGGCGTGTGCCAAGCTCTGAAGTAAGCCATTATTACATGGATGCTTCCATATTTTGCCTGCCTAGTTTCCTGGAACCATCGGCCGCCGTATTGGCCGAAGCAGCTGCCCACGGACTGCCGGTTGTCTCGACGGATATCGGCGGCACTCCAGACCGAGTCATCCACGGCGAAACAGGCTATCTGGTGGAGCCAGGTGATATCGAAGGCCTGGCTCGCTATCTGATTGATTTGCTCGATGATCAAGAGAAGCGGGCTCAATTTGGTCAGAGAGGCTATGAGTTAGCTATAGAGCGTTTTCGGTGGGAAGAAGTTGGCAACAGGATCGAGGCAAACATCCGCGCCGCCCTTCAAGGGTGATGAGCTTAGGCCTCTAGATTTTCTGCCTGAGGTAGATTTAGATCTTTCCCCAACCAGAGAGACGCGTCCAATTGCAAAGCGACAGCCCCCGCAGCCAGCAATGCCTGGGCCTCTTTTTGTCCATACACTCCCCCGGATCCAATAATGGGGATATTAAATTCTCTAAACCTTTGGATAGCGATGAGCGCTAAAGGAAATACCCCCGGGCCGTAAAGCCTTCCTGATACCGGTATACCTTGCTCATCAAGCAATGTGCCTCGTGGCGCGCCTAAGCTAATGGCATTTACCCCAGTTTCGACAATCGCCTGAAGGATATCCCTACTCACATCCAGATTAACCCGCAAGATCACAGGGAGTTCGCCTAGTGTTGCTTGGGCCATCTGGTGCGCTAGATCAGGGTCGCAATCGGGGGGTAAACCAACTTCAACTCCCATTACCCCCTCGGCCATTTCCAGTCGCTCAATCATGGCGGCTAACTCATCCGGTTCTTGGGCAAGCAGATGTAAGATTACCGGGATCGGCGAACGCACCCAACGCTCGCCGTAACGCCGAATCATGGCAGATAATCCCGGATTGGGCAAACCTGTATGCAGCAAGAATCCCCCAGGATAGCGCAGAAAGCGTGTGCCTCGAGCTGGCTTACGTGGTTTGCGGCTGATGGGGTTGGTGATGAACGCACCAAAAGCAGAAAGATCCACCGGGCTCTTGGGGTCGGGTGAAAAACCCAGGGTTCCGGCAGCATTCATCAGCGGTTGCTCAAAATACAGGTCACTCTTTGGCATAGATGTTTGAACGTTCAACGTTGCGCGTTAAACATTTTCCTCTTCCCAAGGCTTCAACAATATTAATAATTCATCATTTGGCTGACTGTTTACTTGTGGGTAGCAGCGGTGCAAGCCCTCGACTTTGACCAATACCTCAGGGATCGTTAGTTGCCTCCCAGCGCGTTTGGACGAGCGTCTCACAAAGAGGGCGTTCTGAGTTTTGTGACAAAAGGCCGCGGCAACTTTCTGTTCGAACACGGGATTGATATCCAGCACGATATGAGCTGGGTCATTTGGGTTGAGATGCCGCGGCCGAGGGTGGCCAGGGAAACTGGCGTTGAAGGTGTAGAGCAGCGGGGCTTCATCAACGAGTGACTCGACAGCTCTCACTGAAGTCCGGTGTGTGAGAACGTGCGCGGGATGGCCGTACTCTCCATTGGAGCCATGCGTGATCAGAGCGATTGGGTCGAGGCGATTAATTTGGTCGATCAGGCATGCTGTCAGCTCACTTAAATCTTGGGTATACGGGTATAGGGCATCATTCTCCCCGATCAATGGATCGACATAGCCTAAAAAAGTGGTGCTCTTCCCGCCTAATGCTTGCACTGCGCAGCGCATTTCGCGCTCACGGATTTGACCCAATTCGTCTTGCGTGCAAAGAGGCGGTTCTCCAACTTCTCCTCCTTCACCGCGTGTCGCGCACAGGTAATGGACATCAGCGCCAGCGCGCGCCAGCAGCGCAAGGGTACCACCGGCGAGGATCGTTTCGTCATCAGGATGGGCAATGAATGCAAGGATGTTCATGATTTTTTTTCTTCACTAGTGCAAAAAGATTGCAAAGCATGTAATGCGCTGTTCATTTTGCTCTCAGCTTGTTGAAATTCTCCAAGATCTTGAAATTCAATGGCTGAATTTTTCAAAGCCTGGGCATTATTTGGTTCGCCGTATCGCTTTGACAATCTCAGATATTCAGAGATGCTCTGGCACAAGGCCCATTTGCCCACATGCCCCAATAGGAACACCACCCGGTTCTCGTTCTCGAGTTCCGTCGTACAGCCAGGACACGACACATGAGCAAAGAAGCGATTGCCGCCCTGTAGCTGCCATATAGAGATTGGCATTTGACTAATAGATGCAAAACAAATGCTACTCTTGTTTGGGTTTTCCAGTTCCATCCCATTGATCTGAAATTCGTCTTCCATTTTCAGAGAGATGGGGCACTCTCCAATGAATTCAACCGGTTTGATCTTGATTTTATTCATGGTCGTCTGCATAAGATACTTTGAAAATTACATTCCCGCCTTCTCCGGTTCCCGGATCGGGGCAGGAAATGTAGAGCGGTACTCGGCTAATACGCAAACGGCCTGCGTTCATCACGAACGAAGCGTGAGCTACTTGACACGATTTTTGATGTCCTTGAGGGCAAATACTCGACCCCTGGAACAAAAATTCGTCACCAATCTCTAATCCTGAAAGGCAATGACCACTGACCTTGGCAACTTCAATTCGAATATCCGTCATATCGTTCGCCCTACTGAACTACCATCTTAGCCTTTTCAAGTCAAACACAGGACCATCTTTGCATGCTAACTTGAACCCTTTTGGGGCTGGAACAGCGCAAACGCCGCACTCGGCAATGGCTCCACAAGGCATGGGAGTTATGATAAGAGCCTGAGCAAGGCAGGGGGGGTTCTCATGCGGATCGAGTGCTAGAATCTGTCGCAGGGTGGGCATTTCATCTAATGGGACGTCCAAAGCCAGAGTATCAGCCCATTTCAGTGATTCAGGTAGCGCACTAAGGGGGTGTGTTTCGATCGCAGCGGGAAGTGGGGCAAATTGATATGGTGATGCGGATAATTGAGCAGCGGGGATAAAAAGTGCGATATCTGCTCCATTCTCCAGGGCTGGGTTCACCAGGGGGAGCAAGCGAGCGAACGATCCCCCAAGTGCTGCCAGAGCCAGATGGCGCGTATCAGTGGGGATTTGGAAGCCAGTTCCTAGAGGCCCGCGCAGATTGAGGGTTGAACCAGGGCCCCAACCAGAAGGTATCTGATATGTACTTTGGAGAGTTGCCTGGGACGAAGTACCCACTCGAAAGAGCGGAACAGGCAAAACGGAATCCGAATTTCCAGGATCATGAGCCAAGAGATACTCTCCAGGATCAGGAATCACCTGTGGAGAACAGTCAATCCTGAAAGAAACCCTCTTATTAATTCCTGAGACTATCTCCGTAATTCCACCTTCAGAGGTTCGCATAGCATAAGTGTATTGTATAAGCAGTGGCTCCGCAACCACTTTATAGAAGATTTATTAACAATCAGCCATACCCGCAATAATATAGGGCCATAGAATATGATTTTGACGTAAAATACAGCGGACATGCTTGCAATTCCAAAGGCATGGTATCATTTTTGAGTTTAGTCGTAGATTGATTCAAAGGAGAAAAAGATGAATATAACCCTTGTTGTTTCAGCTGTCGCAGGTTTATCCTGGCTGGTAGTCGTGGGATTGCTGGTTTTTACAGTATTGCGCGCATCCCAACGCAGGCCAGTCAAAGGAATGGTTTCCGGTCTGCTGATTGCTTTGTTATTTGCCCTGATATTGAACACTGTCAGCGCAGGCCTGGTTTTCATTCAACCAGAAGAACGCGGCGTAGTGGTTTCCGCAATCGCTTCCGAAGGTTATCGCGAAGAAGCTTTGCAACCCGGTTTGCGCTGGGTAATCCCCTATGCGGAGTCAGTTGTAATCTACAACATCTCGAAGCAAACCTATACAATGTCTATCGCCCATGCTGAGGGTCAAATTGTTGGGGATGATTCTGTATCTGCACGCACTTCGGATGGGCAGGAGATATTGATCGACGCCTCGGTGATCTTTTCGATCGATCCTGAAAAGGTCGTACCTTTGCACATCACCTGGCAAAAACGGTATACCGATGACCTGGTAAGACCGCTGTCACGGGGTGTGATTCGTGACTCAGTGTCTCAGTTCCGCGTGGATCAGGTATACAGCACCAAACGGCTTGAGATGGCCGCACAAATGGAAGAAGATATGACCCTTGTTCTTGCAGAGAACGGCCTGTTATTGGCTGATTTCGTGCTGCGCAATATCACCTTCTCGCCAGAATATGCTGCATCCGTGGAACAAAAGCAGATCGCCGAACAGCTTGCTCAGCAGGCTGCTTTCGTCGTGCAGCAAAGAGAGCAAGAGGCTGAACAAGCCCGTAAGACCGCACAGGGTGTCGCAGATGCCGCCGTGATCGAGTCTGAAGGTGAGGCCCTGGCCATTGTGATCCAGGCAAATGCAGATGCAGAAGCTAGAGTAATCCAGGCCAAGGCTGAGGCAGAGGCGTTGGAGTTGATCGCGGCTGTCATAAAGAAAAGCCCTGATCTGCTCACGTATCGCTATATCGAAGAGCTAACGCCATCTATTGATGTCATGCTTCTTCCTAGCGACAACCCATTTTTGTTCCCGCTTCCAGAGCTAGAAAACACGCAATAGTTCAACCACACGATTGCACCTTAGAAGTGATTGAGGTCTCGTAGAAACGAAAGATTTTTGATAGCAAGTTTGCCAGTTGGATATTTCAACTTGCAAACTTGCGGTTTTTTTAAAATAAGCTAATGAGTAGTCAAAATTCAGCTACCCCTTCTGAGCATAAAATCCGACTGACAACCTTATCAAAGTGTTCAGGTTGAGCATCTAAACTGAATGCGGAAACGCTGGCGCAGGTCCTGCGTCCAATCGAGAATATTTTCGACCACTCTGACTATCCCGATCTGATGGTCGGCATGGGCGATCCTGATGACGCGGCAGTATGGCGTATCGATGACGAACGCGCTTTAGTGGTGACAACAGATTTCTTCACCCCGGTGGTAGATACTCCTTATGAATATGGCGCCATTGCCGCGGCCAACAGCCTTTCAGATATATATGCTATGGGTGCGACACCCTTCCTGGCATTGAATGTAGCCGCTTTTCCCCCCGATTTGCCGGCCGACTTCCTGAGTGAAATCCTGCGCGGCGGAGCCGAAAAAGCGCGCCAGGCTGGCGTTGTCCTGGCTGGCGGTCATACAATTCAAGATCAAGAACCCAAATA
Source organism: uncultured Anaerolineales bacterium (assembly GCA_964458115.1). GTDB lineage: Bacteria > Chloroflexota > Anaerolineae > Anaerolineales > UBA11858 > NIOZ-UU35. Next base: position 30,948 of record CAYWIC010000032.1, read on the forward strand.
CGGCCTGATCGTTTTGGGATTTGCCCATCCTGAGAAGCTTCTTACCAAGGGCGGTGCCCAGGCTGGAGATGTTCTCGTGCTCAGCAAACCCCTGGGCTTTGGCACCACAACCACAGCAATCAAGCAGTCTAAAGCTGCCCCTGAAGATATAGACGATGTCATCGATTGGATGTCCCGTCTCAACAAGGACGCTGCCTCACTGGCTGTGGAATTCGGCGTACGGGGAGCCACAGATATCACCGGCTTTAGTCTACTGGGTCATGCCTGGGAGATGGCTTCGGCATCTAAGGTCAGCCTGCGCTTCGATTGGGAGAAGATCCCGTTTATTTCCAGCGCGCGCCGATATGCTGTGGACTATGTCTTCCCTGGTGGCGCCTCAGATAATCGCCTATATTACCGAGAACATGTAAACTTCAAGCGCAATCTCGAAGAGTTCAAAGAAATGCTACTCTTCGACCCCCAGACCAGCGGCGGCCTGTTGTTGGCAGTGCGACCGGAGAAAGTCGATGAAATGTTAGGCCGCGCTGAAGAAATCGGTCAACCTTTGTGGGTAATTGGTGAAGTGCACAAAGGGGATACTATCGAAGTTAGATAGCCGAAAAATGGTGGGTTTGGGCCCCTGGCCGCCCCCCTTTTCATGGGATATTCATCTACGCAATATCACTCCACAGTAAATGTACATAGGAGAGAAGCATGCGCTTTGGCATTCATGCTTTCCAGCTCGATGCCCTGATCCCCCCGGGGCTTGCTCCCCAAGATGTCATGGCCCACATCGGCGGCTTCGAGCACGCCGATCTGATCAGGCCTCTAGTCGAAAACGGATTCAACCCCATTGAACTCAATGGCGATCTGAATCTGTTTCTGCCCCAAACGTATTCTCCATCTGCAATTGAAAAGCTTGTCGAACTCAAAGCCGAGACTGGGGTAACGTACACCCTGCATTTGCCTCTGTGGTCGGTAGAAACCTCTACCCCACAGATCCCTGTGCGAAAAGGCTCCGTGCAAGCGGTGATCGACTGTATCCAGGTCACAAAACCGCTGGATCCAGAAGTTTACGTTCTTCACGCTACCGGTGCATTGGCAGCTGAGTTCTACCGCATGAAGATTCCAGAAGTTGCCAAGAGTCTGACCCTGCGCCAGTTTCAGGGCGCCGCCTCAGAGAGCCTGAGAACCATCCTCGCCAAAACTGGCATTCCTAGCCGCAAGCTGGCCATTGAAACTATCGAGTACCCCTTCGAGATGACCCTGGAACTGGCCCAAGACCTCGACCTTTCGATGTGCCTGGACACCGGGCATGTACTGGTAGGTTTCTCAGGACCCATCGAGATTTTCGATGCCCTGGAGCAATGCTTGCCGCGTCTGGCAGAGATTCACCTGCATGATGGGCCCTGGCAAGGTCCAGAAAATAAAATCGGCTATGGGAAAGATCACCAGGCTCTTAGTATGGGCGATTTAGATGTCGGGCGTTTTTTGGACCGGTTAGTAGAAGTGAACTTCACTGGCCCGGTGATCTTTGAATTGAGTTTGCAGCAAGCCTTAGAATCTCTAGATGTGATCCGCACTCTTAGCCCCAGCACACTTTCAAAGTCTTAAGAAGATATTTTTGATATCCTCTCTTACTTTTTAGGGTCTCTGGGAAACGCCGTGGGACTATCCAGATTTTGGGGATCACTCCAGGCAATTCCTAGAGAACCACTTTGAATATATTGCATTGATCTTTTGCGATAGAGGTTGAGGATTCCTTAAGGATGTCTGTACCCAAATTACCCCCAGATCGATTATTTTTATGATTGGGATGATGGTTATCGTGGGTCATCGGAAAATTGCTATTTCAAAATATCATAAATTACTGCTGACATCAATGCCACCCCCCGGACCATAGCACCTTCGTCAAAGTCAAAGTTGGGGTCATGATGAGGCGCATAGTGCATTTGTTTTGGACTGTTTGAACCAATGAAGAAATAACACCCAGGAATGCCCGCCATCAAATGCGCCATATCTTCTGAAGCCATGCTACGAAATTGATCGTCAATAACTTCATCAGGGAATAGAGTTTTTGCTATCTCACTTACCCTTTTCGAAAGATGAGCATCATTTACGATTGCAGGTGTTAAATATTCAATTTCCACGTCCGAAGTACACCCAAAACTGCTAGCCGTATCCGAAAATATTTTCTCCAAGCGCGATATTATCTCTTGGCGAACTCCAACATTAAATGTACGTATCGTACCTTTAAGTTCCACAATTTTGGGGATCACATTGAAGGTATCCCCCCCTTGTATCGAAGTCACGCTAACAACGGCTGAATCAAGTGCGTTAATATTCCTGGAAACTATGGACTGCAATGCTGCAATCGAGTGTGCCGATGCCAGTATCGGATCTATAGCCAAGTGAGGATTGGCACCATGCCCACCTTTTCCTGTGACAACCACTCGAAACGAATCCCCACCAGCCATGGCGGGACCGGCGGGTATCCCAATATATCCGGTTGGTTGATTATTCCAAAGATGCATGGCTAATGCATAGTCTGGCATCGGTTTTTTCAGTACACCATCCTTCACCATGCTCTTTGCGCCACTCAGCATCTCTTCTGCAGGTTGAAAAACTATTTTAATCGTCCCCCCCAAAGAAGCGCGGTGTTTTGCCATAATCCGTGCAATGGTTAGCCCCATGGCTGTATGCCCATCATGACCACATGCATGCATAACTCCGATGTTTTCTGATGCATAGTCGGTGCCCGTTTCTTCATGAATTGGGAGCGCGTCCATATCATATCGCATCAATACCACAGGTCCCGGCTTACTCCCCGCTAACAATCCAATCACACCCGTTTCGGCAATGCCAGTTTGAACTGTATACCCAGAACTTTTTAGCTCTTGAGCTACAATGCCAGCAGTTCGAACTTCTTCGAAACCCAACTCAGGGTGTCGGTGGAAATCGCGTCGGAGTGAACAAGTGTAATCAAATAGTTCTTTGGCTTCTTCCAAAAAATCAATCATTTCAATGACCTTTGTTTACGATCCTGATACTGAGGGTTTAGGAGTAGATGTTGATTGTAGATGAATCCCAGATAAATCATCTCGTTCCCATCAGAAATTTGGATGTTCGAAAGGATATGATTTGAGCCATGCGTCCGCGAAACCCAAGATTTCCCAATCCTTGCCATGTTGAGAAGCAATTTGCAAACCAACTGGTAAACCAGCTTTTGTTTTACCACATGGAACGGATACCGCCGGTTGCCCTGATAGGTTGAAAGGATACATTATGCGCATTAGGGCATTATGAACATCTTCTTTGTGCTTACCAACCTTAAATTCAGCCTGCTCAAAAATTGGGGGCTCCATGGGCATCGTCGGTGTCACAAGGATATCAACAGAGTCGAGTACCTGGACAAGTCCTCCCCGAATCCTTTCACGCTCTCTACTTGCATCGATGAAATTCATCGTCGTCATCGCTCGACCATCCTCTAAGAAATCTCGAAATCCGGGTAGATATTCATCGGCTCTCTCACGAAGGAATTCATGAGCATAAGCGGCTTCTGCACGTCCGATGGAAGAAAAAACATAGAAATAGCGTTCCGTATTAGGGATTTCAACCTCCACAATCTCGGCACCTAGACCACCAATTTTTTCGACAGCATCCATAACGATGGCTTTAACTTCCAGATCGATATGATCGAAGAACCAATTTTTTGGCACGCCAACCGTGATGCTATCAAATTGCTTGCTCTCCCACTCGCCAATGACTCTATGCTCCAAGGTGAGTGGATCGCGAGTATCAAAACCAGCAAGGGTATTGAGTAGGTATGCGGCATCTTCAGGAGATCGTGCAAACGGCCCAACATGATCTAGTGTCCAACTTAGAGGCAATACTCCTATCCGACTCACGATACCCGCACTTGGTTTTATCCCTACTATGCCGCAACAAGCTGCTGGAATTCGTACCGACCCTGCAGTGTCACTGCCAATAGCAACTGTGGCAAGTCCGGAACTTACAGCAACTGCTGATCCGCCGCTCGATCCCCCAGATACGTGATTAGGGTTCCATGGGTTTGTTGCTGTACCATAATGGGGGTTTTCAGTTGTTACACCAAATGCAAATGGATCTGTATTGGTTTTCCCTAAGATAACAGTTCCTGCATCTCGAAGGTTTTTCACAACAGCAGCATCTTCATCAGGTATGTGTTCGTCAAACATCAAAGAGCCATAAGTGGTTCTGATTCCCCTGGTATCCATCAAATCTTTAACCGCAACAGGAACACCATGCAAGGGGCCGCGATCCTGTCCACCCGAGATTTCTTTTTCTGCTTGCTTAGCCGCTTTGATCGCTTCTTCATGTGAAATAGTGATATAAACTTTCATCTCTTCATTGACTGAATCGATGCGTTTTAGAAACTCTTCCGTTACCTCGACAGGCGAAAAATGTTTGGCGTGGTAACCCTGTCTAAGTTCGCTGACACTCATCCAAAGAAAATCGGTCTTCTGATCCATTACTTTGTCCTCCATTTTCTGTCAACTTTTCAAATATATGGACATTATCTTGATCAAGTTCATCCTATCTGAGAATTACACAAGCAGTGTATGCTCGATCTCATGGCGGGTCTCTTCAGAATCAACAATCCCTTTAGCAACAATTCTGCCCTGCTTCATCACCAAATAATAGTCTGATAGACGAAGAGCGAAGTCAATATTCTGCTCCACCAGCAGAATTGTTGTCGACTCTTGCTCATTCACGCTTTGCAAAGTTGAACGGATTGAATGCAATATTGTAGGTTGAACACCCTCAGAAATTTCATCCAGCAATATCAACTGAGGGGAAACTAACAAAGCTCTAGCCAAAAATAGCATTTTTTGCTCACCCCCGCTCAATGTTCCGGCACGTTGGTTGCGGCGCTCCAAAAGCACAGGAAATGGTTCTAGAGCTGTTTGCAGTGCTAAAGTGAAATCTCCATTTTTGCGATAGGCAACCCTCAAGTTTTCCTCGACTGTCAGGCTTGGGAAAAGAGCTGTATCTTGTGGAGCGTAAGCTATCCCTTTCAGAGCGATTGAATGGGGGTTGATGTTTCTTAAACTCTCTCCCCTAAAATGAATATCACCTTTTAGGATAGGCAATAATCCCATAATTGTCTTTAGCAGCGTAGATTTACCTGCGCCATTGAAACCTAGCAAACAGGTGATGCTCCCCTCCTTCACATCAAACTTGACATCCCACAAAACTGTTGTTTCTCCATAACCGGAGGATACTTTATCAATGGTTAGGCTCATGATGCTAGCTCCCCAAGATACAGCTCACGCACACGCTTATTATTTACCACGGTTTCAACTGAGCCGCTTACCAATATCTGTCCATCGACGATCACTGAGATTTGATCAGCGATTGATTTCACGAAATCGATATCGTGCTCGATCAGAAGCAAACCGAGACCTTCTTTACGAGTGAGTTCTTTCAAAAGGACGCCCACTTCGTTGCGTTCTGATGTTGTCAGCCCAGCTGTTGGTTCATCCAAAAGCACCATCTCTGGTTCGGTGCATAACACCATTAACAATTCAAGCCATTTCATTTCTCCATGCCCGAGGACACTAGTTTTTGACGAGAGCTTGGTTTGAAGCCCACTCAAATTAAGAATTGTCAATACAGATTCGGGAATAGATATGGTATTCGAGTGCTTTATCATCGATGGAAGCTTACCTTTCAAGGATGCCAGCAGAAGATTCTCTCCAACAGTCAGTGTGTCAAATAGATTTGCAGTCTGAAATGTCCGTGCAAGCCCCAAACGTGTGATAGTTTCTGGAGGTTTTCTATGAATGAGTTGATCAGCCAAAGAAATGCTACCGCTGTTCGGTAAAATGCTCCCGGAAATCGCGTTCACCAGTGTAGACTTACCTGCACCGTTAGGCCCGATCAGACATTGCAACTTATTCGAAAAAATTTCAATACTTAAACCTTTCAATACCTCCAAGCTGCCGTAATTTACTTCAAGGTTTTCCACTTTTAGACGGTTTGAGCTGATTGACTGACAAATCTCAGGAGGGTTTCCCTGATTGAGATGGGAAAAG
>CAYWIC010000033.1:0-36935 GCA_964458115.1 uncultured Anaerolineales bacterium
TTAAACTTTTGCTGTTTTGAGGAGGGTCTAGCACCCTTTTTGCAGTAGAGTCCCTGATGAATACTTGCATATTCAGTTTTCGAATTTAGGTGCTGAAGCCAGTATTGAATTAGTTAAGAACCTCCTTGGGACAAATGATTTGCCAGACGGACTGGGAGATTTACTAGCAGATTTTGATGGGCATCCCCTTTCTATTGAAGAATCAATTCGATTCTTAATTGAGCAGCGTTGGCTTCTTAAAGTTGGTGATTCCTGGATGCTAACTGATATATCTGGGACATCGCGCCGCGAAATGCCAGATAATTATCGCGATTTATTGTTGAGACGTTTGAATCGGCTTGATAATGAGTCACTCCATGTGCTGCAGGGAGCTGCATTGTTGGGCGAGGTGTTTGACCTGATAACTCTTAGCAAGATGATTTCTGGGAATAGATTAGCTCAAAATCTAACTGAGTTGTCCGAAAAAGGCTGGCTTCAGAAATCTGAAGATGGGAGCCCTACCCAATATCATTTCAATCACACACTTACACGCGAATCAATATATTCAACACTTGTCCGGTCGAAGAGGCAAGTATTACATCAGCGTGCTGGGGAAGCCATTGAATTTTTATTTCCCGAATCACAAGAAGAGAATCTTGAAATATTGGCACATCATTTTGAGCATAGTGGTTTGCAGGATAAAACTTTGTATTATGCTGTCAGGGCGGCGGAGAAATGCGCGCGCAGATTCGCGCTCGAGGAAAGCCGAACTTTTTATCGCAAAGCTGAAGATATTTTTGATCAACGGTTACAACCCCATTCACGCATGGCAACGCGAGTTCGATTAGGATTAACGGATGTATATCTTGGGTTGGGGGAGCCAGTTCAAGTTCTGAACGTAGTTCAAAAAATGATCGCTGTATCAGACCGATTATCTGAAGCTGTACATGCAGCCAGTTTGCGTCGCTGGGGTGCGGCTCTACACATGCAAGGTGACTTGATCTCCGCAAAGGATAAGTATGACCAGGCCTGGAAGATGATTAGTTCAACTAGAGACCGCGGAATGAAATCCGGAGGCAGAACAGTTGTATCAGGAGATGACGAGCGTATTGAAATCCAGATCGGATTGGCTAGGATATATTTCGATATGCATCATCACCAAGATGCTAAGGAACAAGCCCAAGATGCATTGGATAGTTTTACCCATGATCTCTCTCCAAGTAGGGCCGGGAGGTTAATGAATTTGTTGGCGGGGATTTTCTTCCGTGAAGGAAATGTTGAGAAGGCGATAAATTTGTCAAAGCAAGCCTTATCGATTTATCAGAATAATGGTTTCCGCGCAGGGGCTAGCGACACATATTCAAACCTGGGCATAATCGCGAGTTCTCGTCAAGATTTTAATGTTGCACGAGAATACTTCGAACTTGCTCTGGAACTACATGATGGTCTTGGTGATATTGAAGGTGTGGCCATTACTCGAAATAACCTCGGACAACTAGAAACGGCATGTGGTAATCTTGAAGCAGCAATATTCAATTTTGATAAGTCAACTCATTTTGCCAGATTGTCAGAGTTGACGCGCACATTAACTCAAGGCATGGTGAACAAAGGGTATGCCTATGTTTTATTAAATGCGGGAGAAAAAGCTCTCGCTGTGTTATCTGAGGCAGAAACATTGTGTAGAACTCATCTCTACGGAGATTTGCTTGGCGAAGTTCTCTGGAAGAAATCAGAAGGGCTGCTTGTAATAGAAGATGTTAATGCTGCGATAGAAATTGCTCTCAATGCTCTTGATCAGGCTGGAGAATTGAATCGCAGGGATATTGAAGCCCAAGCGCTAAGAGTGTATGCTCGTGGGTTGCGCAAACGTGGTGACCGAATTGATTCCAGTAATATTGCTCGTGAGGCCTGGCAATTGGTTGAAAAGGACCGTGATCGACAAAAACGCGCTCAATTTGCACTTGATTACGCACTGAGTTTGTCCGCGAATAACCAACACGCAGAAGCAGACGATTTGGTTGCACAACATTTGCAAGGTATCAGACTCATTGAGCCCGAACACATTCACAAAGAAATTGCCTCTACGTTTGGGAATTTGAACGATTTCGATAACAGCTTCATGGAGAATTAAAACCCGTGTTTGAGGGACGATAGAAGTTAGTGTTCCAGTTAGATCTGATAACCATAATAAGCTCACTAGTAGTTACATCTTCGTGTTGGTTTGGCTCAGGGCCGTGACGGAAGTTGAAAGCATCATTCTCTTCCTGGAGGGGTAGCCACGAAGATTGCCATTGCCAAAGGGCGTGATTAATACCAAGTTTCTCGAATAATTCCATCTGTTCGGCGATGAACTTTGCTGCGCCAGGGACCCACCGAACAGCACCAAACTCATTTATCGTTACTGGCACATCGTTATTTGTGATGAGGTCATCGATAATTGGGAAAAGAGCATCTTCTAGCCAGGTGCTATCGAATACATCTTTCCTGTTATCCCAGTCTAAGTCCATTTCACCTGGGTAGGTGAATTTCGGTCGCACCCCTTGATGCGTATAGTCGTGAGGGGCATATTGATGTGCAGCATACACGATTTTGTCATCATCGATAGGTTGGAGGTAAGATAACCAATCAAGAGAGCTGTATCCCATTCCCCCAACGATAATGGGTGTCTGGGGATCTACCTGGCGAATTGAAGAGACGATTTGCGGGTAAAATTGGTTCCAATCGTAAAGTGAGCCGCCATATTGCTCGTAGAAGAGATCTTGATCCCACTCATCTAACCAAACTTCATTGCTGTTCGGCTCTACCATCAGGTCGTATCCCACAACGATGGGGTTGTCCATATATCTTTTTGCGGTATAAGCCCACATCTCACCCCAGGCTGTTTGTGCTTCTTGATCACGCCAAACCTCGTTGTTCAAGTAACTCTCATCGTACCAATCTCCAAGATCTTCATAGCAGCAGACGCTGAACTCGCTGCGCCCCGGCCCAGTTCGGAAGCTGATCACAGCAAACATATTTGCTTCTTCGATCATATCCAGCAATTGATCCAAGTTGTACTGAACCTCATCATCTAAAACATAAGGCGGGGACTCGGTGAATAATCCAGGATGAGAAATATTCACATAATTTGCTCCCCACTCAGCCAAGAGGTCGAAATCTGCCTGCGTGTAGGGTGCTCCGATGGGACCTGGCCCCATGAACTCAGCCCCATCGAGTTCGGGGTACACACGCCGCTGATAGATGTTTGCCCCCCGCAAATGCGGCCCATTGACCCAAAGCTCCCATTTCGAAGTAATCGGGGGATATGATGTGCTGGATGATACTGGTGGCTCGATGTTTTGTTTCTCTGCTGGAGCTTCCAGTTCAACTGCAGAACAGGTTGCAGCAAAAGAAAATAGTGTGCAGATGGCGATTGTCATTTTTTTCATCGCGTACTCTTCAAGAGTGGAAGTGAGTGTAGGATCAAATTATTCGGCACAATTCAACTCCCATTTTTCATAAAGCTCCCCAATTTCAGAGAAGCTACTCCATTGCAGATATCCCTCTGCAACCAAAGGATCGATAACCTCGGTCAGCATTTGATCCCAGGCATTTAGATGATCTAGAAATTCCTGGGAGTACTCAACTCCTCCGCTGGCGTTATTGAAATGCATGTAGTTGGGATCGCCTGTGCGAGAATAAAAATGCCCCACATGCGTGATGACATAAAAAGAATTGACTCTTTGCGGGTCAGCGAACCGAATGAACTGACTTAACATCGGGCGGATGCGCTCGCTCACGCGTTGAGGATGACGGGTGATGGCCTGCCCCCATCCGGGTATGTAGACAATTTGTGTAGTTGGTTCGTGATTGAGGAAGCCATTTATATCTTGCAAGGCATTGACCTGTCCTGGCCGCCAGGGGTTATTGTACAGGTAGCCGTATGAGCTTTGGGTGTTTTTATTCTTGAAGACAGAAAGCGTCTTGATACCTGCATCCGCTAAGCGGCTGGTTTGGGTGAAATCGAAATTTCCGTTATGATCAGTTACCGACAAACCTGATGCGTCCTCGAAGAGCTGACGCATGTTTTGGGCATAGGTGACGATGTCTACATTAGTGATGTCGTTTTCCCAATCCGGATTCGAATTACAGTCGTTGGCGCTTCGTGGAACGCCTTCTGGATCAATACAATTGGGGCCATGGGTGTGATTGGAGTACAACACATTGAATTCTTCTGATAGCTCCGCAAGAAGCCCCGGGTGAAATCCCTCTTCGGCCGCTTGAGGCCAATCTTGTTCGGGTTGAATGGTCAGAAATCCGCCATGACGGTGGATGATCTTGGCTAGTTCGGTGAAGATAGCGGTCTGCTCTTCGAAGTAGGCGCGACTGCTGTGAAGTAAATTAGGATCTTCGATATGGATGACGATGTTGAAGTGCGTTGAAGTGGCGGGTTGCTGGGGTACTGTCACACCCCCAACAATTTTGCCCTGGTCAATATATTCGGCCATTCGCCAAATTGGCAAGGAGATTGCCACATCGTCAATATATAGCGATGTTTCAGGGCCGACCTCAAAAGTCAGCAATGCATACTTGGCTGCCTTCATTGTTGTAAGGTTAAGTTGGATGTGTGTCCATGCCTGGTCAACTATCACGGTGTCTCCCCGAGTTGGGACTCCCAAATCGTTTTCCCTTTCCACCCAAAAGACCATTGGGGTTATTGGTACCTGACCTTCAGGCGCCCGAATCCAGGCGGAAAATTGCACTTCCTCACCTTTCTCGATATACCCTCTGGCTCCAAAGGTAGCCCCCTGATTTGCACCAGACTTCACGGCATATCCCCAACTGCCAGTACGTGCTGCTTCGTGAGACCGCTCTAGGAGCGCTAGATCCAACTCGCTATTCGGATGAGCTAGGATATCGACTTGAGCTGTGCCCTCTTCGAAACTGCCGTCAGCGAAGTAATTCTTGAATTCCAATAGATCCTGCGAAACAATGGCGCGTTGAGGATTTGGAAGATCGCAAAGCGATTCTGGTGCGGAAACATCTTCTTGAAGAGCAAAATCGACACAATCATCGGGGCAATTTGATTCGTTTTCTGGTCCATCGCAGACGTCATCCCCACAGCGATTTTCACTTTGAATTGCTGGTTGATTGGCATCCGCTGATACTGCATCATTTGAAAAACTGGTCAGCGAGCATGCCATCGAAAAAAGAAAAAGGATAATGAGAAGTTTCATTCGTTTCATCGAAATTCTCCAACTTGGTTGCCTTTCCCAAGAACACAAATGGCAATGAATTCTTCTTTTTGGATTATTTCAGGTTTTCATCGAAGAAATCAAGAACGATTTGGGAAATTGTCCTCATATTAGGATTTTGCTGTCCATCCCTAGTGCGCACGAGCCCGTGGCCGGCGTTCTCCACTGTGATGAAAGTGGAAGACACCCCTGCCGAAGACAATGCCGTGTGCAGTATTTGGGATTGGCTAATTGGCACGACTTGATCCTGGTCGCCATGGATGATCAGAAAGGGTGGGTCTTCGGCGGAAATATGCGTCATCGGACTGGCGAGAGCGATGATCTCTTCCCCGCAGTGATCTGCTCCAAAGACGGTCTCAATTTTCGATGGAATGCAGAATGCCTCTTCATCCGTGGGACCGAAGAGGTCAACAACTGCCGCCACTCGACTGGAATACTCTTGATACTCTCCCGAACCTTCCAATCCCGAGGATGCATCGCTGGTGCCTAACAAAGCCACCAAATGACCTCCAGCACTGCCGCCAAATGCGCCGATACGTTCGGGATCTAGATTGTAATAGGTGGCTTTTGCACGCAGATGCCGAATAGCGCATTTGACATCCTCGATGTGCGCAGGGAACCAGTACTCCGGAGAGAGACGGTAGTTGACTGAAACTACTAGGTAGCCATTTTTTTGTAAAGGCTCTACGAGGCGATATCCAGCTCCTTTGCTCTTATCTCCGCCGACCCAACCTCCACCATGAACATACACTGCCACCGGCCAGGGTTCATCTCCATTATTGGGGTAATAAACATCCATCATGGGCGGATCGCTTGAGTTAAGATTGCAGTAGGGGATATCATTTTCAACAGTGCCCAATTTGGATGGGTCAAACGATGTTGATGATTCGACACATGTCTCTGAAGGGTCGATGGGCTTGAACAGGAAAGCGCTGTTCGTGTCGGGGTATTCCAAAATCATCTCGGAAGTGATGACTGGCGAATATGTACAGAATTCCGGAGGCTCCATTTTCGCCATGACTGGATAAAAAACCTCACTTGCCCCTCCTGGTACGGTGAGCGTGGCGCACCCTGAAGCATTTGTCTCACCATCGATCACACCACCATTAGCCAGGGTGACAGAGAAAGTAAAATCTCTGAGCGGCTGATCCTGGGAATCTAATTCTCCATTCTCATTGCTATCGGCATAAACACAGCCAAGGAAGAACATGTCTGAAAGCACTTCGGGCGGGGTGGGACGGGGTGCTAAATTTGAGAAGGCATTGCAGGCCAGGGTTCCAAAAATTATTGCCGATACTAGGAGGATGGTAAATTTTTTGGTCATATTTAAACTATTTTTGTCCTGCCTCTATGATATCTGCCAACTCGGCTCTGGCAATTTCCCATACTTCGGGATCTGTGGACCAACTGATATCCGAGTACACCCAGGTGGGATCTTGGGGGTCTGCCACGCCGTACTCCCATAGAACTTGGGGGATCATCTCTTCCACGATCTGGGCAGTTCGTGTAGGATCGACGGCTGCTGCCAGGGAAAGATAATCTACATCTTGCAGACCACGCCGGATCAATTTCAGGCGCAGTGAGGCGAATGGTCCCATCACGCCATAACTCTCATCGGGAAACAGCAAATCGACACCTGGATAAAAGAGTACACCATCGCCGTTGGCGTAATTCCAGCCCGTTTGTCCCAACTCGGGGTCTTCTTCCCCATAGCATCCGAATGTGTGCGCTTTTTGGAAGATGTTGGTATAAGCTTCATCAGAGTTGCCGTAACACTGGAAGTTGTTGTAATAAGTAGATTCCCAATAAAACCAGCGATCAATGGTCATTTTATATTGCACCCATGCAGAAGCACGCAGTGCTACCCCATCATCCTCGATGGCCAGTGTGCCAGACCCAGGGCGCCCGCCATTGTAGTAGTAGAATCGTTTGTTGGGATCATTCAAAAAACCTTCGACAGCAGGTGCCCAGGTTTGGGGATCACCGACCAGCATAGAAGAAGCTGGGATATCCAGCGAAGGGACTAGAGCGGCCGCAGAGGGTCCACCCAAAGTTGCAAGAGATTTTAATCTCGCTCCCGGACCAAAATTGTTATCCATCCAACTTGCCCATCGTTCGGTCTGCTCGAAGTTGTCGGACTCATCACTTAAGTACAAAAAAAATTCCGTGGGCGTTTCCAGTGGGTGTTCATCGAGCCAGTGCACCCAATCATCCGTGTTGGCCCACATGGCAGGCTGGCCCAGACCCATCCAGGGCCAGCTTCCATACGTTCCAATCGAGTAGACATTATTGCCGATGCCCTCACCGACCCCGGAGTAGCCATCGTCGTTGGTGAACAGCGTTCCATCCAAGCGTGGCAACCATATCGCCTCCATCAGATCCGTGGGAGCATAGCTGTCGATGAGCGATATCTTGTGACGATGAGCCATTTGAAAATGGCGATCTGCCAAACGTTGCGATTGTGCATAGGCTTCTGTTTTTGGAGCGGGATAGATGTATTTCGGTCCCAGGTAGCGCTCGTTGATGTTTTCGATGCTAAAGAAGATCATCGTCAGGGCGGTGGGATAATCCGGCAGGTTGAAATTTCGCACCTGGAGTTGTACAGGGATTAAAAAGGTTTGTACTCCGCCCTCGGTGATAGATATGTTCCCTGAATAGATCCCAGCTGGCACGCCCTTGGGGATATAGATATCACCCCAAATGGATTGATTCGTCCCGGCGGCGATCGAAAAGGGGCTTTCCAGTTCGAGAGGCACGGCGATATCTGGGTAGTATTGGTCGTGACATGGGCGATCTTCCCAGCTTCCAGTGCCTGTCCCATTTGCGTCGTAAGGACGCCGGCAGCGCTCAGGGATGTGTCGCTCGTCATACGATTCGTAGAGCAGGGTGCTTAGTCCCCGAATTTGAAGATAACGCACATAGAATAACTCAATATCCCGGCCCACGTAATTGAATAAGTCAGCGCTATTCGCTGGAGTTGAGGAAATCGTTGACCCCGAAGGTCCGTGCAGTTCTGTAAGCATAACCTCGACATCAACGGCATCATCCCAAGGAGCTTCGAGCACCAGGTTGAAGTTAACCACCTCATTACGGGCTCCGAACAGGGATATGCTCGTGCCATCCCAGATCGAATTGTATGTGCTGGCGGCGTTGTTGCTTGCTCTTAATTCAGCTTGGGTTACTTTATCACCGCCCTCGTTTGCCCACACATGCTGGATGGCGCTAGCAGATTTTTGGGCAATTTCAATTTGGCTGATCGCTGACACCGATTCTTGCGATGACCCAGAACGTAGAATCTCTTCTCCGGATGATTCACATGAATGGAGGCAGAGCAATAATGCAAAGAACAGTAAGAGAGAGATTCTCCTCTTTATATCAATGGCCTGATAAGATAATCGATTGCCCATGCAAAATTCTATTTCTTTCTACAAAATATTCCCGAGAAATTAAAGAAACTTCTCTTAGAATTCCAGCTTCCTACCAATTTTATCAGTCTATCTGAAAGATGTTAGGGACTCTGGGAAACGCCGTGGGACTTACCCCTAAATCTGGGAGACCCCCCCGACAATTCCTGGCGAACCTATTACGCAAATTATGCTGGATCAGAAGTATAATCAGCAGGTCTCTATGAATAGCTGGTGGAATACCCCTTAACAAATATGGATTTTGAGAGGATTCTGGTACATGAGTTTCACTTGCCCCCGATGCCAAACAAAGGGAACGCTTACAATATCGCATTCGATTGAGATGCCTCCCGATTCGCGTTCTGATGAGATCGCTCTTCAGTTGGTGGTTTGCGCAAGAGATTCTTGTGGATTTCGAGGCGCGGCAATCTACGAAGAATCTCGGCGCGGCGCGTTGGATGTTGATCATTGGGATCATACTGGCTATCGGATTGCAGAAGATGATTTCGAGGTTCTAGAAGCAGTGATGGTTCAATGCCTTGAGCCATCGAATGCCAAATGCCAGTGCGCCACACACCATAAACTTGGAGAGGTTTCTCCTTCCGGTCGTTGGCAGCCTCCTGCAGGGATTGAATGGGGGAATGAGTTTCCGATTCTGAGATAGAAAGAACCCCGGAAACTCAAAGTTTCCTTTTTTAGGGATCGAGCCAATAAACAGCTGTTCGGCTAGGATCTAGGCGACCCTTGAGTTGCAAATATCCCTCTCCGGTTACAGTGGCGAGGATGAAACTCTGGCTGATGGATTCATACACAGTCAGGTCTATGGAGGAAAACTCCGGGGTGTGCAGATCGACGAAGACGGTGAACTCTGCAGGCTCATCGCTCCAGTTGTGCACCGTGAGCGCCTGATCTCCGAATCGTTCCACCCAAACCTCGGGATGATCGGTAAAAGCCAGGGGGATAGGTTGCCATCCCAGGTTTACCAAGGGGGTGGTCTGACCTTGTCCCCAGGTGATAAGAGTTTCCGTTTCCGTGGGCCAGTTGACACCGTTCTCGCCTCGGCTGGGACGGATGCCATAGAAAATGGCCTGATGGACGAAATCTTCGATTTGTTCGTATGAGGGATCGGGCTGTTGGTTGGCGAATAGGCGCGGCCGACTCAGCGCTGTCGCCATGCGGTAATCCAAGATTTCCGGATTCCAGTTGGAGCCCTTGGCTGAGGCTCCCTCGCCCCCAAATGCATCGAGATATGGACTTAGCAGCGAAGGGATACTCAGCGCCCAAAAATTGATACTGATACTTCGATAGGGCTCAGGTTGCGTGTCCAACAAAGACCGCAATTCGACCAGGAACTCCCACCCTGCGGAGGCGGTATGCATTGCGGGTTGGTACGTGTTGGGATCGTAGGTAAGCGGAAGATCGGCCGCAGCCAGATGCTCGGGGCACGTATCCATCGTCGATGTAGAAATGAAGTTGTCGATGAAGATCCCATCCAGCGTCAACCCGACTTGATGAGTCTCACGCAATAATTTTTCCAGCTCGGATAATTTATATCTGCCAAAACTATCGGGGCTGTCTGGATCCATGGTAGGAATCCAGATCGGGTTCCAGCGATTCCCCGACCAGGGGGTGACTGAAATCAGCTTTAAGTGGCGTTCTCCAGCCGAGTCACAGATCACTGATGTGGGATAGCTGGCTTTGTTGATCTCCGAATTTGACAACGCTACAAGTGAGTTCCATGCTTCAGTGTAAGAAGGCCTGGGTTCGTCTCCATCTTGCATGTAAACAGATAGTTCATAAACCATATAATGAGAGGCGTAAACTGAGTTCTCGTTGGACTCTTGCAGTCTGGCTCCTCCTACGCCCCTCGCGCTGAAGTGCGATCGGTCGAAATCAGAATATCCTGAAAAATCAGCCGGAGTATCGTACCAGTCCGGGTTGATCTGAGCGTGTTTTGCGGCCGTGGCGCGCAATCCCCAAGTGGGATCGACTTGGTAGAGGAGCAATGTGAAATCAGCGCTGCTAGCCAGTTTATCCGCCTGGTGGGGGCTGATCCCCAAATGGGCGCGCGCCTCGAAGCGCTCAGATTTGCCATCGTACTGCATCAGCACATAGCGCGGTGATTCCAGGGATAGTCCCATGGACAATCCTTGTGCTCCGTTTTCGATCAAGCTAAAGGGATACAAGGAGATGGGTAGGTATCCAGCGATATCTGCACTTACTGAGCGAGCAAAATCTTCATTGAGGGTGATCGTCCGGCTTTCTCGCAACCCATCCCACCAATCCCACTCTGTCAGGCTCAAAGGCAAAGCCCAGGCTGCGTCAATGGCGCGCGGTTCTCCAGTGGTGTCGGTGATCTTCGTGTTGATGGCGATATGATCGCTATAGGGTGTGTAGGTGACTACAACCTGGAGACCGGCGATCTCACCAGCTTGGATGACATGATCCTCTTCAATTATCAGTGACCCTTCTAGAGGTTGATCGAACTCGGGACTCTCGATCCAGGCTAAATCATCGACCCAGGCCGAACCACGCACCGGCCTGACTCCAGCGATGATCTGCACACTGGCTGCCTCTGGCGGCGCGACGATCTCACGCGTGATCTTGTGCCAATCTTGGGCATTCCAGTGCAGGGGAACCGCGACAATTGGGCTCTCATCGAGTGGAACACCTGATGTGTTGAGCCACTGTACATAGAGACCGGAGATTGTAGGTGTTGCGTTGTACAGGCTGTCTTGCCAAAAGGTGGGATTGTTGCCCTCATCAACATAGCCGAACTCGAGCTTGAAATGGCCAGAGACGCGATAGCGCCTTCCGGCTATGACTGGTATTGCGTCGCTGATGACGGCCCCGATGCCATCCTGATCCTGACTGCGTATAGCCAAAGAGCGCATCCCGGTGTGTGTGCTTTCGGTAGTCACGGCGATATCGACCTTGTTGTGGATCAATGGACTCCAACCGAAATCCTCCTCTTCGAAGCCCGGATTTTCTATAAAATTTGGGGTTGTCGGGGTGTTTGCCGAGGAGAGATCGCGGATCACTAGGGGGAGGGTAGCAGAAACGGGAGTTTGTTCTCCGTTTATCAACAAGGCGGTCACCTGTCCAGCGCTATCGAGTGTCAGGGATAGACCGTCTTTTGAAGAGAGACGGACAGCCCCATCTTGGAGTATCTCGATCTCGCCTGGTTCTAAAGATGTGTTGGTAATTTCATCTGGGTTTGAGCTGGAGGGTGAATTCGGTAATGGTGTATCAGGTTGCGCATAGACCTGGTTTAAGTTTGAGATGCTCACATAATACTGGGTTGCAAGAAGCGCCAGACTCATGATTAGTTTTTTTGTTAGCATAGTTCCCTTTACAGCACTATCAATTCCAGTTTTAGTTGGAGCGTAGCGAATCCAGTAGATTCTTCGCTACCTGCAGTCGCTACTAAGAAACTTACATAATGTTATCGTGAGGAGTGTTTTTTTAGCGACGAAGCGATCTCCCACATAGTAAGGAGATTGCCGCACTCCGCCCGCCACAACGGCGGCTGCGTTCGCAATGATACATCATAGTTTCTCTTTCGGTTTGAGCAGCGCTCTTTCTCACTGTGGGTTTACTCAGAATGACAAAATTGAGCAAGTTATAGGGTTCTTTATAGATTTCCCATAAACCTAAAAATACCCATTGAATATCAACAGAACTGTATCAGGTTGTAAGCGATATGTAAAAACTTTAATCCTCCAGGATCAGAGTGAGTTCCGGAATTAGGTGGCGGCGCAAATTGCCCCAACCCTTTTCTGGACGAGAATTATGGTTTGTTCCCCGGATTAACTTTATAGACGATCAAATAGCCACCCTCAATGGCCGTCACCGAGGGGTCGCATAGGATTTGTCCCTCGCCACTGGTATCGCGAATAACTCCTTGCTGAAGCAGTGTGAAGTTCAAGCCATCCTGGCTCTCATAGGCAGAAATTCCACCAGCGCAGTTGTACATGCGTATGCTGCCATCGGGCATGACGATGGAACCGGGGACCGCGCCGTTTGAGACTCGCACGCCTTCATCGGGTGTAAAGGCTAGGCCATCGCTGCTGCTAGCACTGAGAATATCCATGGCGTTGACATACATGCGGTAGCTGCCATCTGGAAGCTGGATGACATCGGGATCATAGATCTCATCCATCATCAGGCGCACACCTTCTTCCAGAGTGAAATTGATGCCGTCAACTGAGATGGCACTGTAGATGGGGTGTTCGAGTTGGCGTACGGTGATATCGTAGAAGTACAAGCGAATGCGGCCATCTGGGAGTTCAAACGCATCTGGGTCCACTGGGACAATATCCCCAAGGCCGGTGAAATTGGCGTTGCCTAACCTCTCCCAGTTCGCACCATTATCCATGCTGTGGGCGATGCCAATGCGCTCCATGTTGGGTCCAGTCATGTGAGTAAAATCGACCCAGTACGCCCAAAGCATGCCATCGGATGTGCGCATGACATCAGGCACCGAGGCTTTATCCGCCAGCAGAATCCCATCATTCCAGGTCAGCCCATCAGCAGAAGTGGCGTAATAGGTTTGGTCAGTGAAGGGGTTATGCCCGCCATTTTGTCCACCTGGGCCTAACTCCCCGTGTTCTCCTGGTGGCCGGAAGGCATCGCCCAGGCACTCCTGAAGGACGGTTTCTTCTTCAAAGGTTGGCGGGCGCTTGAAATTGGTAATCTCATCGAAAACCTGCTCTCCCCAGGCTTCGCGCAGGCAGGCTTCCTGCTCGGTGGTCATCTCCTCGAAGGGGTTGAATTCAGGAATATGCTGCTCAGCTGAACCATCTTGTGGCGGATTTTTTTGCCCAGCACTTTCCCTTGCATACCCTGGCTCATTGACAGCAAATCCAGGACTGGCTACGCTGTAGTTCTTCCCCAATCTGACATTCTCGCCAGTGAGCACAGTTTTGAAAGAGTAATCGCTCAAATTTTGTTGGAAGTTGGCGTGGGTCGCACGCCTGATGATTGTCTGCCCTGCCTGGTCGGTATGCACGAAAGTCCAATATTGTTCAGAGATTGGGTCGAAATGTCCAGCAGGTACGCCGCCTTCTCCCATGGTCAGCATGCTTTGTGGTAAGGAGGGTTCGATCACGAAATCACCATGCAATTCCTTAGAGACCCATACGGACACCCAGGCGCCATGGGAGATATAGAGCACATATTGGTCCCCATCGAAGAAGATATCTGGATCAGAAAACGATTTTACTTGGGATGAAGATTTGATGGTCATTGCGACACGTTGCCCCTCATCTAATGTGAATTGCTCTCCATCGCTGCCATCGACTTCTGTGGCTGAGCCGATTTGCCGCAAACAGCTTTCTTCATCCGCTGCGCAACCCGCTGGGTCCATGCCAGGTTGGCCATACAGGAAAAACAAAACCAAATGTCCATCTTCGTCTAGGGTCAATGATGGATCGACGAAGCCGTTGTCTAGTCCAGATATCTTAACCTTGACAGGTGGCTCGATGGAGGAGTCCTCCAAATGATAGCGCACAAGTTGATCCGGGGTGTAGATATAGAGCGTATCACCTCGGCGGATAACGTCTGGGACTGAGCCTGGGAACGGTTCCCAACCAGGGGCCAGGTCCCATTCGGCTCCGTCGTCGCTCTGCGCCAGATAGACCTGGTGATTGCGGGGGTCGTGGCAGTCAGCCCCGCCTGTTGTATCGCAGGCGTGAAACACCATCAAATAGTTTTTAGTGACATTCCTCTGAGAGGATGCCAGGATGTCTGACGGTATGAGCACCAGGGTGAGAGCTAAGATGATCGATACGAGCAAAATGTGTGAGGTATGTTTATTCATCGAGTTCCTTACTTGACAACCATTTTCATTCGCTTGCTTCTTTTTGAATCACACGCTTCCAATAAAGGATCGTGCTGCCATCTGTGAACCCCAAGGGAAGCAGTGCCCCCAAAGTGAAGACCAAGAGGTTATCAACAAAAAGGAAAAGCGCTACCCACCAGACAGTTCCGTCCAAAGGTCGCAGGACCAAAGCGACACTACCCGTAATCAGTGAGAGAATCAGGCTGCTAATCGGACCACCCCAAGCCCGGCGCATGTGGATTTCTGCTGGGAGTTCGGGCTCTTCTCGAGGGTAACGCGACATAGCCAAGGGCCCGATATACAGGATCCCAACCATGGGATACCCTGTGCTGCGTGCGGCTAGTGCATGACCGAGATTGTGCCAGAGCTCTGATGCAAAGTGGAAAATTGTAGCCGCCGTCGCGCCTGTCAGTGAGCTCCCAAGTGGCAACTTAAGCAGAGCATGTGCGATTAGGCTGAGACCGAACCAGATGATGGCGAAAGCAATCAATGCCGAAGATCGGGCGCTAACATCTAATCCATATATTCGACCAATTTTGAATTTCTTTGCCATTTTCTCTCCTTGTTTGCTCTTTATGCGGCAATCATTAATCTACGCCGGGGGGTAGAGCACATTTTGGTCGGGATCTTCGGTCATGTAGAGCACAAATACTTTGTTGCCAACTGCTTGAGTTTTGGGGCTGTATTTCCAGGAATTCACTTTTCCTTCGTAGGGTTGACCGAGGGCCTCGAAAGTGTACAAGATCGCCCAGGGATTGCGGCCATTTACGCTGATACTATGATCCCGGTAGATATCGATAACCTCTCCAACGGTGGCTTGGCCATGTTCGAAGGGACGGATTTTTCCCAAAGCTTCCTGGATACCATAATAGAGCATCCCACCACCAAGCAATGTAAATATCGTCCCTAGGCTCCCGCCAATGATGATGAATTGAACCATTCCTGGTAACGTGATCCCCAGGATGGTGAATACGATGCCAATGGGCATTCCCACTAAAAGGAATATTCCACCCACTAAACTGGGGATCGAGTTTGTGAAAAACATACGGCGCTTGTAACCCTTAGGAAGCTTTCGTGGTGGCAACGGAGGTGAAGGACCGGGATCATCGCCGATAGGCGGTGTCAGCGGACCTCCGCACTTGCGGCATTCCAGGGCATTTTCTGAGGTACGTTGTCTGCACCAGGGGCAGTTTATGGTTTCCATATATAGCCTTTATTTCATCTAAAATTATCTATTGAAGATATCAGCATTAGGGGTATGGTGCCTACTTTGCAGGCACCATACCCCTAATGCTCGAATTTGTCATAGGAATATCCAGGGACTTGAAACACTAATTATCCCAGGGACAGGGAATTGGTTCCATGACCGAGGCTGGCTGGGTTGCAATACACATGAATTCCAAGAGCGAGCGAACGTGATCGCGATTTTCAGGACTGGGATTGGTATCGATCTCTACCTCGAATGTGTATTTTCCGTATTGATCTTTGAAGGTGTCATTCATATCGAAGCTCAAATCGAGGGGATCTCCAGATAACGTTACTGCCCAACCATATTGCAAGTCGGATGTGTTGTAACTGAATCCGGTTCCTGCGCAGGATCCCTCGACAAATTCCTCAGGGTTTGCTGAAAGGATTAATTCGAGACCGCCACCTTCATAGGTTCCCATAACCTGGAAATTGAAATCAGTGACCTCGATTTCTCCTGAACACTCGGGTACAGGGCTGAAGTCAATTGCAGCGGATTGGAAATCTCCATTTGCAGGGAGGAAGTTGTTCAAATCGATATTGTACTTGCTAACCACATCAGGGTGATTGGTCACCACCCAGCGGTTGTTCCCATCTGGGATGATCAACACGGCACTTTGTGCGACCGCACGCAGGTCTAGCCCCCACCAGATTTTCAAACTCGTACAGTCTGCTGAATACCAAGGGGCATTGCCGCAGTCGCCTTCTCCGGCGGTACGCTCCAGGTCGATTTCGGCGTAGACGATACCCACCGTCGCTTGTGTGAGTAGGTTTTGGTCGGGAGGCGTATCTTGTTCTACTTCCTGATCTTCCATTTGGGTATCTTCTTCCACGATGACGGCGCTGCAATCTTGCGCGCAGTTCTCGGCGTTTTCTGGTCCATCACAGACGCCATCGCCACAACGCTTATTGCTCTGGGGTGGTGGTTGATCTGGTATATCGCCCTCGCTCCCTCCTGACAATCCACTGAGAGTGCATGCCAAACTTACGGCGATCAGAATTGTAATGAGTAGATTCAATGATTTCATCAAAGTGCCTCCTAGAGATTGGTCATTGTGGTAATCAAGGTTATGTTGGCGCGATCCGCCTCACAATGAAAAGTCCACCATGCCTCTCATCGCGCTAACTTGGTATCCTTCAAGGTGTATCTAGGTTTAGAACAATCGTGTATGAAAGGGCTTCCCGAGGGATGTTCAAAAATCCCATCGGGCTGGAGGGGTAGTTCTCCACGGAATTCGTTTCCAAGGCGTTCAATCGAATGGGATTGACAAGCTTTTGCATAAACCAGGTCAGCATTTGCGTGAAGGCGGAGGGATCAGTGAAATCATCGGGGGCAGAGTTAGGACAAGGGCATTGCACCACCCCAGTGATTGCAGCCCCTGGAACTCCGCTAAGCTTGTAGACCAATTCATCCACAAGTTGGCCATCTTCTTCGATGGCATTCAGGTTTAGGGTTGCATCTAAACTGAATACCACTGGATCGAAAGCGCTCTCATTCAAGGCCCATTCGCAAGGAGTGCAGCTCAAATCACCAAAATACAGATCTTTGAATTCGGTAAGCACGATGTTGTTGCGCTGTTGGACCGCTTCACCGCCCTCGATCGGAAACCAAAGTTCGATGCCGTATTCTCCACTGTACTCGAAAGCTGTACCGGCAAAATCGCCCATTCCCTCGGTATTCAGGGATGTGAAGACGGTGCCAGAAAATGAGACATAACGATATCCTGTATCTAACTGTGCGCTAGATTCATCCAACTGGATTTCCTGAGCGCTATTCTCTGTTTCGCCTTTGCTGTTTGATGCCTGTTGAATTCCACCTTGGGCTGGAAGAGAACAATCCTGAGGGCAGTTTTCTGCATTTTCGGGTCCATCACAGACTGTATCCCCGCAGCGTTTCTGGGACTCGGACTGACTTGGTTGCGGGTTCCCTCCTTTTGCTTGATTCCCATGCTGGCCTTCCTGGTTGTTGATAGGTCGATTGCAAGATGACAGCGCCAATATCAGAATTACTGTGATCAAGATGATTTGCTTCATGAGAGCTCCTCCCCAAAATGGATCGCGTGAATGAATTGCATTTATGCTATCGGAAACCTGTTCAGAAGTTGTTTAGATCCAGTTTAGGATCTCTTCAGTTCTTGTAATGATTATAAACGGAAGCCCTTTGACTCAGTTCGTCCGATAGTTTACACTTGGATTACAAATTCCTCGCAGAAGCCAGGATTATAAATTTTCCATGCTCTCGATACAAGCACAACTCCTGATATCCGCTCTATCCTTCCTGATCCTTGGAAGTATTTGTATGGCGTATGTACGCCATGAATACCTGCAACGCGGAACCTTGACCCAATTCGGCGCATTCGTACAGATCATTGCCTTCGGTTTGCAGGTCGTATTGACCTCGTTATCGATTTGGGGTTCACTCTGGCCCTCGTGGGACGAATACATTCCCGCCAATTGGGTGGCGGGATTTCTTAGTATTGCAGGGATAATCGTGTGTGGGGTAGCCATGTGGAATTTTAGATTGATGACCAGGCTTACCGGGAGACGATCGGATCAACTCGTATTTAGAGGTTTCTATCAACATTCTCGCAACCCGCAATACCTCGGATAAGGCTTGCTGATCTTCGGGTTTGTACTCGGAAATTGGTCATCCAATGCCTGGCTAACAGTTGCTTCTTACCTATTGCTTGTGAGTGTTACGATTTGGATCGAGGAGCAACATTTGGAAAATCGCTATGGAGAGGCATATCGTCATTATTGTCAAAGAGTGCCGCGTTTTTTGTGTATTAGATCGGTAAGACGAGGAGTGATCGATGAGTGAAAAGATATATTTCAAAGGGAAGGTATACCACAGCGTCAGTGAAATGGATTCCGAAACACGCCAGCTCTTCGAGCGTTTGGATTCGTTCTTACAGGATCAGAATCGAGATGGAGTCCCCGATGTCATCCAGGATGGTGGGCTAAGTGCGGTCAAAGAAGCTTTCAAGTTTATGAAAGAAATTTCTGCTTTGAGCCAGGGAAGCAGCCCCTTGACTCAGGAGCAAATGGCGATCATCAAAGAGTCGGATACACACATCTCCGTCAATGGCAGGTCGTTTCGAGGTATTGACGAGATGCCCCCGGAGGTGCGTCGAATCTACCAGCGTGTGGTTGCGAAGGCTGAAGTGGCAGCCCCCAAATCTTTTGGGGGTGAGGAAATCTTCGATGAGCCCTGGCGAAAACGCAGCCGAGATTCCTACTTTGAGCCCCATGATGATGAACTCATTGAGCCCAGTTATTCGCCAGCACCCGTGCAGAATGTAATGGAACCGGTAACCTCGAACCTGGGATTGGTGATCGCGGTTGTTCTGGCGATTGTTTTCATCGCAATCGCGGCCCTGATTTGGATCTCAGGTGGGAATCTTTTCTAACCCCCACGACCTTATTAGATATAAACGCTTGGAGCAATGTTTGCCAGGGAAAGGGGTTGCGGGCGACACCCGCAACCCCTTTCCCTGGCATTAAATAGTTAATTACTCTACTCTGCTGGCGTGTTCACCATATGCCCAATTCTCATGAAAGCCTCGTGGAGATCGGCTCCTTTGGCATGCAGCGGATCAATGCCCTTAGCCAATTCAAGCCTTAGATTAAAGAGCTCGCTCCGATTATATTTCTTGCGATTCCTCACCATCTTGATTTTCATCAATTGGGCCTGCTGATCCTGTTTGGGGTTGAAGCGTCCATTGAGTTCACTGCATTGGTCGCAGATCCCTTTTTGATTTACGAAAGCACAAGTATCATCGAAAATCGACAGCATTGTTTTTCTGGCATCATGTAGGAGGTGTTTGACCCTGCTTTCAGTGGTGTTGAGGATATTGGCAATTTCTTTAACCTTGAAATCATAGATATTCTTCAGGATGAGGGCGATTTGATGTTCGATATCCAGCATTTTTGACGTACAGGTAAAGCAGTAATCGATATGTTCGCGAATTTCGAATACCTTTTGCGGTGCAAATTGAGAAGCATGGTCGACAAGTCGCATTACTTCTGGATCAGCATGGGCGAGAATTCGAGTTCGATCAAGCGTATCAGTATACCAGCGCCGCTGATGTTTTAAATGCTTTTTGGCTTGGTTGGTGGCAATTGTAAACACCCAGGTTTTCAAGCTGGACTCTTCCCGAAATTTTGGCAGATTTTCGAATGCCAGAATGAAAACATCATGTGCCAAATCTTCCATATCATTTCGATCTGCGATTAGCCGATACAAAAAAGATTTTAGTTGCGGCTGAAATTCGGAGAATAGAGTATGGAAGGCGCGAATATCCCCCTCTTTTGCCTTTCCTAGAAGATCCTTTTTGTCCACTACGCACCGATCCAGGTCAGTACAGCGATGATGACGAAGAATGTCCATTGGAATAGCTTCAAAATTCCATTGGGGATTCCAGAAGTTGCCGCGATGGCCAACTGCCAGATCGCAAAGAATGCGTAATTCAAGGCAATAAAACGCGCCAACATCGAAGGCTGGCTATCTGTGATGAAGCCAAAACCGAGTGCCAGCAAAGCAAGGGTTGTTAGTATTAAGAACACTGAGACATAGTGGAATACAGAACGCATCACTTGTTTAGGGATCTCGTCAAAGGATGCGGCCAACATGGGTTTAAGATATTCTTTGGTTCCCATGGTGAAGTGTCCAATCGTCGTGAATGCACCGAAGATCCCAGCGCTGATAATGAACCAATTCATGATTAGCCTCCTAATAATTTACGATATCAATACAATAACCTAAAAAGGAAGGAGAGATGTGGAACTCCCCTCCTTCTTTTCCAGGCATGAGATTAATTTAGTCAAAAAATTCATATGCTGAACCCACCAGGGTCAAGTCCTCTGCCTTGGGAGGGACCTCCGGCTGGCTCTCTTTCAACTGCTGACGGAAGGATTGAAAAGCATCCAAATTGCTCACGATGGACATGGTTTCCTCATCAGGATACATGGCAAGGTGGACAAACGTTCTTCCATCGTCTAATACGAAGGCACTGTAGCGAACGCCAGGATTATTGATTTCTCTTAGATCCGCCATGACTTTGTGGATATTCTTCTTGTTGGTTTCTACATATTCATCATTTACCGTATATTGCACTTTAACTGCTTTCATAAGACACTCCTTTGAGAATCAAAATCGATAGTGAATTTTGACGAACTACTATTTAGAGTCTCATCTGTTCTGAAATGATCGAAATTTAATCCAACTCTAATCTTTTCTGAAAGCAATTCTAGAAATTCATCGTGACAACACTGCCGACCTGCTTCTTGAATGAGATCTCACCTTTAAGTTGGTGTACTAAAGAATGAACCAGGCTCAGTCCTAAAGAATCGGATTTTTTTCCAATCATTTCTTCAGGAATCCCAATACCATCATCGCGTACAATCAGCGCAAACCCATTTGCTTCAGTTTCCCGCAAAATGATTTCAATCACTCCAGTATTTTTGTCCGGAAAAGCATGTTTGAAGGAATTAGAAACCAACTCAGTAAGAATTAAACCACAAGGAATAGCAATATCGTTATCGATGTAGATTGTATCCAGCTCGAACTTCACAGTGATATCGCCGGGAAATGTGTTAGCCAGGCTGGAGATTAGGTCACGGATGTATTCTCCAAAGTCTAACCGGGCCAGGTGTTTAGTTTGATACAGTTTTTCATGGACCAGAGCCATCGAATAGATGCGATTTTGGCTATCTTCTATGATGGAGCGTGTGGAGGGCTCATCGAATTGTTGAAGCTGCAAATTTATCAGGCTGGAGACAATTTGCAGATTATTCTTCACCCGATGGTGAATTTCTTTCAACAGGGTGTCTTTCTCCGTGATTGAATTTTGCAACAATTTCCGACGGTGACTTTCTAAGGTGCCGCGGTGATTTGAGCCAAAATAAAGCAGCACAGATCCAGTCAGGACGAAGCTCAGAGTTCTAGTGATCTGAATGGGAGTGACATCGCCTTTCAACCACGAAAAAATGAAGATTCCAATCAGGTTGAAGATTAATAGGTAGGCAGTTTCTTTTGTCGATAGAAAAATGCTGCTGAAAAACAATGGGAAGAATAAAAAGTCGAGGTCTTTGAGTTGAGGGTCATTGAATGTTGATGAATAAATGACGAAACAGGCAATTATCGTACTGATCCAGGTGGCTAATCGATAATTCCCCTGTCGGGTTATGATCATTGCAGATATCCAGAATATCGTTCCAAAGGCAGCTAACCTGAAATCCGAATCGCGGAGAAAAGAGCCTGAATACCTGATGATTGGTACCATGATGGTAGCCGTGAACCCAAATGGGATTAGGACCAGGATAATCTTGAAAAAAGCTTGGGCGTTGATGCGGTCTTCGTAATTCTCGATTTCACGCGTCGGCTTAGATAGCCACTGCCTTAATGAGATGGTTGCGTTTTGAACAAAATCCCATGGTTTTGCTGCCTTTTCTGATTCAGTTTTCATTTCAATCTCTCAGTAACCAAAGAAATCTAGGAATAACCGACTCTTTTGAGAATTCGATACACCAGGAATGTCAACCAAGGAGAGGGTTCTTTCTTGTCGGCGAATGACCAGCCTTTCCAGGCCATGTACATCGAGTTGGCTGTGTATCGACCCTCAGCATCAGACTGAGTGGTAATGGTCTCGACCATTTCTAAAAAACGCGTGTCATTATGAACGAAGGGGAACTGACTGAGTACATCGGTGACGTGCAGGATGTCGTACCATACGAATGGGTATTTCAGTTTTCGAAAATCTGTTCCAATGCCAAATAGGAAGTGCTTGATCTGTCCGCGCTGCTGCCAATGCTTGAGCAGTGTCTCAGCGCCAAGGTGAGCGGCCTCGCAATCTACCAGATTGGGCACAGTCGCGATGGCTCTCAAGTTCATTACATTGACAATGGGGCACGGTGCTTCCTTGCGCCCAGGACCTCTAAATTTACCCAATTTCGAAGAAGCACTGCAACGCCAACCATTCACTTGCACTGTTCCGAGGACATAATCAAGCGCCCTTTGAACCCGTGAGTCATCTGAAAGCCCAAAAGCCAGTAAGGCATATAGGATGGGTGCATCACAAGCCATCCAGGTCCAGTGCTCGCCATCGATGCCGGCAAAGCGCCGGTACAAGAATGCGAAATTCTCGAACATGCCTTCGCGGGATTGATGACGCAGTACAGCCTCGATGCCAGGAGACATGCCTGGGTCGGTGGCGCGCAAGCCGAAATCTGCCAGGGTGGTAAAGACATACACCAGATGGCGCGCATCATTGTGTCGCTTGAGGGCATAGCCAGGCCATTTGGTTGTATTCTCAACCAAAGACCGAATTTGATGATGATTGAGCATTTCCTGGTGTGCAATTTTTACTTCGGACTCTTCACCTGAGCATTCGAGAAGATCGACCAGGGTGCGATAGCGAGTCCAGGGCTCGGTAGAGTTCAGCAGCCATGAAAGAGAGTCAGTAGTCATTGTTTGTCCTTGGTATTTGCTCAACGATGATGATCAGCCCAAAGGTAGGCCTGTACATCCACGCTCTAAGGTAATTATACATGCACTGTTATTCTATCTCTCAGCGCATTACGAAGGGTCTCTGGGAAACGCCGTGGGGGTTCTCTAGGAATTATTGGCGTGGTGATCACCCTTAAATCTGGAAAGTTTCACGGCGATTCCCATAGAGCCGCCATGGGACTATCCATTTTTATGCGTGAGTGATGTAAAATTGGCGAATGAAACTTATTGAAAAAATCCAAGCCACACTGCCCGAGGGAGTGATCCACGATGTGTGTATCGGCCTAAATTGGACAGCTGTGGTTGTTGATGTCGGCGGACAACTTCAATGTGGATTGGCTTCGACGATGCCGGTGAATCATGAGCATACCGGGGAGCCGGCCATACCCCTGGCAGGTCAGTTGGTTGGACGGACGACCTCTGAGCTGCTCGTTGACCTCCCAGGCAGGGACTCGCCCCGTATGAGCCTGGCCATGGCAACGCTAAATGCCAGCTTGCCACGATATTCTGAAACGTGGACTGAGTGTAATGCCGTTGACCTAATCGCCTCCCTTGGTGATGGAAAACGCGTCGCCTTGGTGGGTCATTTTCCCTTTGTAGATGTGCTGCGCTCGAAGATCCCGCAGCTGGATGTGATCGATTACAACCCGTTGGAAGGCGACCTGCCCGCCGAAGCCGCGCCCCAGGTGCTTCCGCACGCGGACTTCGTTGCCATTACCGGTCTAACTCTGCTAAATGGGACCTTCGAGACAATGATAGCGATGTGCTCGCCAGACGCACGACGAATGTTGTTAGGACCGACTACACCCTTGACGCCTTTGATGTACGAGTATGGCATTGATTACCTGGCCGGGACTGTTGTGACAGATATTGATGTTGTCATGCGCGTTGTTGCCCAGGGGGGAAACTTTAGGCAAATGAGAAGGGCGAGTGTGCGACCAGTAGCTCAGGT
Organism: uncultured Anaerolineales bacterium; assembly: GCA_964458115.1. Lineage (GTDB taxonomy): Bacteria > Chloroflexota > Anaerolineae > Anaerolineales > UBA11858 > NIOZ-UU35. The sequence goes on from CAYWIC010000033.1 coordinate 24,164, forward strand.
GGTGATGGCAGGATCATAATTATCTCGCAATCTTCGGAGGGCATTGCGCTCATTGATGAAAATGGAGTAATGATCGAATGGAATTAAAAATTCGATCGAAAGTTTTCTGCACAGTGGCGAAGCACCCTGGTCGAAGGAGCAACTGGTTTGCGAGTATATTCACACTGAAGGGGGATGACGCCTGAGACTGATGATCTATTATTTAGGGCCGCGCGTTGACCCCGGTCTAAAATATTCATTTTGGAAGATCGTGATTTGTTGTCAAACTCAAACGACACCAACTGTCTAACTTTTACGACAGACATTCCTTTGAGAACTGCTATGATATCGGCATACTGTATTCGGGCCAACACCCTATGTGGTGGTCCGTTTTTGGAAGTTAAGATAATTTTGGAGTAGTCGATGCAATTCTGATCGATGTATTGGTATGGAATATCTAAAGAATTCAATCAATTCACACGCTTTTAACCGGGTAAGGAGCGTTCTCGCCTCACCACGATTTGTTGAGGGAGAAAAATACTATGCCGCGACCCTGATCAATAGAATTTTGCTGGTGAGTGCGGTGGGTTCAGCCTTATTTCTTTTGCTATCTTGGGTAGCAACTGAATCCGGACCCTTGATAGTCTGGCTAGCAAGCGTGACTCTTCTAATCACGCTGGGGTTGAAATTCCTTCTTCACCAAGGGTATACATACCTGGTCGGGGGGGTGCTTTCCCTGGTTGTCTGGGCGGTCTTCAGTGTACCGGTTTTCACCTATGATGGCATACGCGATGTGGCTGTGAGCGGCTATTTCATTGTCATCGCGATAGCCAGCCTCACGATGGGTAGACGAATTCTTTTATTATTTATTTCATTGACCTCGGCATCGATCATTGCCGCATATGTAGCAGAGATCCAAGGAATCTTGGTGACCTCGTTTGCGAAGAAGCCTTCACCGATTGATCTGGTCGTAGTCCTGGTTACCTTGAACACAACGGCATGGTTCATCGCGCTCACCGTTCGGAGGATGGTCCGGAGCGAAAAAACGCTCAGACGAGAACGCGATAGAGCCCAAAGCTATCTGGATATCGCCGGTGTCATCATCGTTGCTTTGGACACCCAACAAACAATCACCCTGATCAACAAGAAAGGCTGTGAGGTTTTGGAGTGTGGCGAAGACAATATCATTGGTCAAAATTGGTTCGACATTTTTGTTCCTATTTCAGTTCGGTCGGAAATAAGTAGTCAGTATGATAAGTTGATTGCTGGGCAGGTTGATCAGATTGGGTATTTCGAGAACCCAATTCGAACGCGAAGTGGGGCGCAACGCTTGATAGCTTGGCAAAATACCATTGTGAAAGATCCTAACGGCAATATTATTGGGACGCTAAGTTCGGGGGAAGATATTACCGATCGCCGGCAAGCAGAAGAAACGATTCGCAGGTTAGCCTTTCATGACGCTCTGACAGAACTTCCCAACCGGTGGCTTTTCAGTGATCGCCTCGACCAGGCCATGTTCAATGCGCGCCGAAATCGTCATAAATTTGCTCTGCTGATGATTGATTTGGATGGTTTTAAACAAATCAATGACAAGTTGGGACACGGCATGGGGGATGAAGTGCTCAAGGTTATCGCAGAGCGGTTTACCAGCATGGTACGTGAGAGCGATACGGTAGCCCGGATTGGTGGAGATGAGTTCGTGGTGATCTTGCCAGAGGTCTATGATGTCAATAGTGTCGATAAGGTGGCTGAAAAAATATCGCTCGGGTTACAACAGCCGATCTCCCTAGATGAACATACCCTGACGATTACATGCAGTATTGGGGCTGCGATCTACCCTGATAATGGAGAAGATCTTATTTCGCTGATGGATATTGCAGATACTGCCATGTATCGCGTCAAACAAGGATTCCGCAATAAAAATCAGGGTTTCTCAAATTGGGAACCCCCACGGAGGGCCAATAACGCTGATCATGGCGTATAATACTGATTAGGTACAAATTGTCTGAGTCTTGATTTGAGAAATACGTCATCATCGGGGGAAAGATTCTGTGGAGGTCGAGATGCCCAAAAAAGTAGATCATCAACATAATGGATTGCTGGAACAGAAAATAATCCAGCGAAACGAAGAGATGCACGAATTAGAAGAAAATGAGCGTATGCTCAAATGCATCATCTCGCAATCTTCAGATGGGATAGCTATCGCGGATGAAAACGGACATGTAATTGAGTGGAATCCTAGCCTAGAAGAGATTACAGGGATTGATGCCTTGGAAGTTTTGGGGAAACCATACTGGGAAGTGCATTATAGAATGTTGCCCCCAGAGCAACAAACCTCTGAAGGATTGGACCAGGCCAAAGCTACAATAGAGAACCTCTTGCAAACAGGCGATGCAGCCTGGTTGGGGGAGCAAATGGTGCGCGAATATATGCACCCAGATGGTTCCAAGAAATATATCCAGGGAGCAGTGTATTCCATAGAAACAGAGCGCGGCTTCATGTTTGGGAGCTCTGCGCGAGACATCACTGAGCAGAAACTGGCCGAAGAAACGCTTATGAAAAGGGATACAAGTTTAAAAGAAGCCCAGAGAATTGCGAAGATCGGTGACTGGGATGTCGATCTCACTACTGGGAAAGCTACCTTGTCGGATGAACTCTATCGTATCCTTCAAATTGATCCAGATACGGAATTGCTTCTGGCTGAAATCATGGACACACTGATCCATCCAGATGACAGGGCTATGGCGGAAAAAGCAACTCAGGAAGCCTTTGCCACGGGTGAGCTCCGACCGTTTGAATTTAGGATAATCAGAGCTGATGGAGAGGAACGCGTCCTTTGGAGTAAAGGCAAAGTCATAAAAGACACAAATGGAAACCCCGTCAGATTCTTCGGAATTAACCAAGATATCACTGAACGGATTGTTGCGGAAAGGACGCTCAAAGAAAATGAGCAAAGATACAGCCTTATCGCGGAAAATGTCTCAGATGTAATCTGGGTGTTGAATTTGTCTCAAGAAAAACCAACCTACATCAGCCCATCAGTTTACCAGTTGAGGGGATATACGGTTGAGGAAGCCTTGCAGCTGAAAATCAGCGAAACGTTGACCCCAGAATCCACCCAGAAAGTTACTCAACTGATTGCCAGTAGAATTGAAAACTTTAAAGCTAATCCGGATGAAGCAACTAGCTACATTGATGAACTTCAGCAGCTGTGCAAAAATGGGGATTTCGTGTGGGTAGAAACCTCGACTCGTTATCAATATAACCAAAAAGGCGAGATGGAGATTCTTGGAGTTTCGCGAGATATTACTCTTCGCAAACAGGCCGAGGCTGAGCTGGCCCAACGGGTAAATGAATTGGAGTCCCTTCACCAAATAGGTATAGCCATGGCCTCGCGCCTGGAATTGGAAGAGCTGATTCAGTACAATGTCGAGCAGACTGCCCAATTGATGCATGTGGATGCATGTTCTATTCTCCTCGTAGACCCAGAATCAGATGAATTAGTTTTCCAGGCTACCCTTGACCCAGTCAAAAAGCTGCGGGTTCCGCCTGGAAAAGGGATCGTTGGCCGCGCCTTGCGAACTGGCACTACCCAAATTGTCAATGATGTACAGTCAGACCCTGACCATTATCCCGAAATCGCTAGAATTAGTGGCCTTGAAGCACATTCTATGATAGCGTCGCCACTAAAGATGGGGGGGAAAGATCTCGGAGTTTTGGCGGTCTTGAACAAACAGCAAGGCACTTTTAGCCAACATGATGCGGATCTCCTGGACATCATAGCCAGCCATGCTGCCACTGCTATCGAAAATGCTTCTCTGCATGGCCAGATTCAGCAACATGCTGATGATCTTGAGGCCCGAGTTGAGGAACGCACGGCAGAATTGAACACCGTAATCACGGCGATGACCGGTCGCGAAGTGCGAATGGCTGATCTCAAAGTTGTCATCAGGAAATTGCGCACTCAGATCGAAAAAGCGGGAATGAGGCCAGTAGCAAATGATCCATTATTTGAAGATCCTTAGAGATGTAAGCGGTACTTCGATGAAATTCACGTATAGAGCAAAAATCATTTTCATCATACTAGTTTTCGTCCTCGCGGGAGCCGCTCTGGGTTTGAGAGGTGCGCATGGCAGACTTATAAGCAGTTATCAGGAAGCTGCGCGCACAGATCTTCACTGCTGATATGACTCCGGTTGCAAATGGTCCATTGCTGGGTGATCAGGATGAATTTTAATGTATCCGAGGGGAATTCTGATATGATAAACTCACAGATTATTGCATTCCCGGTATCAATAATCTGTAGACGGATTAATGTCTCCAGGAATCTCTGGCGATGTTGTCAACTATTTATGAAATGTCATGAGGGCTCCCAGTGACCACCGCTTAATTGCCGCAAAATTGGTGTGTTTCTAAAATGTGTGGGATTGATTTGTGGAGGTCGTATGTCGAGAACTTCAGATCAACAAAAAATAAGCGAACTCGAACAAAAGGTACTTCAACTCGAAGAAGAGATTCGAGAATTTTCACTTAAAGCCCAGGAATATTCCCAAACAGAGGCCGCTTTTCAGGAACGTAATGAAAAGCAGAGGCTGTTGTTTGATAGCATGGGGGCGGGAATCGCATATTATGATACCCAAGGGAAAGTCGAGCTCATCAACAAGATTGGTGCCAATAACCTGGGGGGGGAGCCAAAAGATTTTATTGACTTGCATCTCGAAGAGTTCTTGGAAAAAGAGACGGCAGAATTATTAAGGGAACGGTTAGAGGCCGTCATTAAATCTGGACAATCTGCGGAGTATTCTGATTACATGGATCTCCCCCCAGGAGGCATGCACCTGCAATCGATCTTTCACCCGGTGAGCGATTCCAGCGGCGCCATCATTGGGGTGCAAATTATCTCAGTGGATATCACTGAGCGCAAGCAGGTGGAGACAGCTCTGCAGGCTGAATTTCAGCGCAATGAGCAGATTTTGAATACCATGCTGGATGGGTTTATTCTGGCGGATACCGAAGGTCAGCTCGTCAGCGTAAACCCAGCCTACTGCGCCCTGGTGGGGTACAGCGAGCCTGAACTGCTCCAGAAGAATATCCGAGAACTGGAGGTCAAATTACTCCCTGAAGAAGTTGAGCGCCGCATCGAACAAATGGTCAGCCAGGGCTCAGACCGTTTCGAGACTCAGCACCAGCATAAAGATGGGCGCGTAATCGATTTGGATGTCAGCATTGTGATCATGCAGATTGAGGAAGCCCCTCTAGTGGCCGCCTTTGTGCGCGACATCACTGCGCGAAAGCAGGCAGAAGATGATCTGAAGATGAGTGAAAATCGGTTTAGATTGATGACTGAGAACGCCCCAGATTATATTTTCACCAAAAACAAAGAAAGAAAATATACCTTCGTCAACCAGGCCATGCAAGAATTGTTTGGTATTCCCGAAGATGAAATTCTTGGGAAAACGCCCGAAGAAATATTCGGGCCTGAGCAAGGCAGTATTGTCAGGGAGGTTGATGACCGCACCTTTGCCGGTGAAACTGTCAACGAAACCAGAAGCCTGCAAATAGGTGATGAGCAGCTATATTTCAATACCATCCAAAGCCCACTCCTAACAGAAGACAGGGAGGTCGTTTCAATTGTCGGCATCGTGCGCGATATCACCGAAAGGGTTCGGGCGGAGCAGGATTTATTGAAAAATCAGCAACAATTGGAGCTCATCTTCAATACCACTACCAATTCTATGGCTCTCATTCGAGTTGACGACAATGGCGAATTTTTCATGGCTTCGTTCAATAATACATATTGGGAAATTGCCCGAAACCTCAATGAGAATATTTCCCGCCAGGATTTGATGGGCATTAGTATCAGACGATTAGGGGAATTATTTGGGTGGTCAAAGCAAGCCACACAGGTTTTATTGGAGAATTACCAGATGGCAATTGCAATGAAGAAACCCCTCATCCAAAATGAATCTTTTGCAACTCCAAACCTTGTTGTACACCTTAGATCTACATATACTCCAGTATTTGATATTGAGAATAATAAATGCACTCATATACTCTTTTCTTCTCATGATATCACCGAACAGGTTCAATCCAGGGAAGCATTGCATCTGCGAGCCCAAGAGCTGACCTCCCTCAACGCAGTCAATTCCCAGATCAACCGCTCTTTGTCGGTCGACTCAGTTTCAAAGCAGGCGGTACATGGGGTGCTTGAAGCCACGCAAGCCAGTGTAGTGTTCCTGTTGATGAGAGAAGGTGATGATCTGATCCCCACAAAAATCGTCTTCTCGGATTCTGATCGAGAATTCGCGGACTTCCCCGTGCACAAACTGGGCACCTGCCTGTGTGAGTTGGGTGTAACGGAGCGTAAACCCATTTTTTTCGCGGACATATCTCGTGATGAACGTTGTGACTGGAAAGAATTCAAAGACGAAGGATTAAAATCAGCCGCGGCCCTGCCGCTTTACCGCAGGGATGAGGTTTTCGCTGTTCTGGGTTTGGGCGGAGATTCAGGGCGGAATTTCGAAACTCAAGCTGAGTTCCTGGAGACACTAGCCAGTGGAATCGCCACCGGTTTGTTGAATGCTATGCTTCATGAACAGCTGGAAGAGCATGCCGCTCATCTGGAAGAACGCGTCGATGAGCGTACCAAGAAATTACAAATTATGGTCAATGCGATGGCCGGCCGCGAAGTGCGTATGGCTGAGTTGAAAAGGGTCATCAAGCAACTGCGCGCACAAATTGTGGATGCAGGTATGTCGCCCGTGGCAGATGACCCCTTACTGGGAGAAATACCATTTCGGGAGGATGGATAAGTATGGACGTACTTACTTTATTTGCTCTCCAAATTCTCATTTATGCAGCATTTCCATTTTATCTGGCTACCCTCAAGAAAGGCGTCAGAGCAGCAGCTTTCTATATCCTAATCAGCATATACCTGCTGATTGGCGGATTCCTGGGATCTGTATATTCATTTCCGATTACAGACTCGATCAATATCTCTGGAGGAAATCTTGCCTATGGCTCGCTCATGATGACTACAATTTTATTTGTGATCATCGAGAAAGATGTCAGCGTGCTTCGCAATGCCATCCGTGTGGTTTTTGGGGTCAATGTCTTCAAGGTTTTATTCTTCACGACCATCTCATGGGCCTTGCAGAATGAAGCTGTGCTCAATCCCAACAACACCTCCTTTGCTGTCTTTCGGACCTCGGTTTTCTTTACAATCTTGGGCGGCTCGCTGATCATACTGGAGTTGTTTCTATTTGTATTGATCTTCGAGCAGCTCAAGAAGAGGATCGCAAGTGTATATATTTTATCCATTCTGTACACCCTGGTATTTTTCCTGGTGCTGTGCCTGGACGGCGTGCTCTTCCCAACGATCGCCTTTGGCTTTAGCCCCCAGATTGTGAATATCGTAATCGGGGGGGTGAGGGGTAAGTTTTTCATGGCCACGGGTTATAGCATCCCGATATTGATTTTCATGTTCGTTTTTCGAAAGCAATTAGCCGAATACTTTGAGGAGCCAATCCTGATGGTGGATTTATGGCGCGCCCCCAAAGAAAAACTGATTGAGGAGATTCAGCGCCAGCAGCAAGAGTTGGAACAGAGCGAGGAAAAATACCGTAACATATATGATGGGTCGAGGGACGGCATATTCATCATCAATTTGCGAGGTGACTATGTAGATGTAAATAAGGCAGCCTCTGATATGGTCGGGTATCAGATTGATGAATTAAAGAAAATGCATGTCGATGATTTGGCGGTACCTGGTGGAAGTATTCCGCCAGAGGTGCGACAACGGTCTTGGGAAGAAGGCGGTGAATTTCAAGTTGAGTTAGTTCACAAAGATGGTCATTTTGTGCCTGTTGATTTGACCGTTTCTCCGTTACAGATTGGTGGAGAACAGCGCGTTTTGGGTATCGCCCGCGATATTACTGAAAGGAAGCAAGTGGAGCAAGTTCTTGCTGAAAGAGCACAAGAAATGGCCGCTCTAAACGTTGTGAGTACCCAGGTCAGTCGGACCCTATCTGTAGACCAGGTAGTCTCGCAGTCCTTACAAAGCGCACTTACGACGACCCAATCCGACGCTGCATTTATTCTGATGAGAGAGGGCGATGATCTTATGCCTGCTCAAATCATCTTCTCTGAACCCGGCCGAGAATTCGCCGAATTCCCAAACCATAAACTTGGCGAATGTCTGTGCGGGCTGGCAGTCAACGAGCGGAGTCCGATCTTCTCCGCGGATATTTACAACGATATGCGCTGTACTTGGGATGAATGCAAAAAGGTAGGCTTGAAATCCGCGGCAGCATTACCCCTCTTCCGTGGAGACGAAATTTTTGCCGTGTTGGGATTGGGTACAGATAGTACCCGCGACTACGAAGCCCAGCGCGAATTCCTGGATACCATTACCGGCCAGATTGCCAAGGGATTGCAAAACGCCATATTGCACGAGCAAGTGCAGCGCCATGCTCGGGAACTCGAACAGCATGTGGCTGAACGCACACAATCCCTTAATGAGAAGGTTGCGGAGACAGAGCAGCTTAACGAAGCAATGTCGAACTTGCTCGAAGATTTCCAGGCTGCTAACGAAATCTTGGATGCGACCGGGAAGCAACTGACTGAAGTGAACCGGGAGCTTGAAGCGTTTTCCTATTCGGTCTCCCACGATCTAAGAGCACCCTTACGAGCCATCGATGGTTTTTCACAGATCTTGTTGGAAGATTTTTCGGAACTGATTCCTGAGGAGGCAGTCCGATACCTAGACAAGATCAGTGAAGGCGCTCAGCACATGGGTAGCCTGATCCAGGACCTTCTGGACCTCTCGCGGCTGAGCCGCAAGTCACTTCAGAAATCGCTGATCGAGCCAATGCTGGTCGTGGAGCATGCTCTGGCTGTGTTAGCGGAGGAACAAGAAGGGCGTAACCTCGAGATCGAAATTGATGACCTGCCCCCATGCCAGGGCGATCTTTCTCTGATCAAACAGGTCTATCTAAATTTGATTGGCAATGCACTCAAATTCACCCGCTTGGAAGATTTCCCGGTAGTCGAAATTGGCTGGGAAGACGGAGAGAGAGAAACCATCTATTTTGTTAAAGATAATGGAGTGGGATTTGATATGGAATACGCCATGCATCTCTTCGGAGTCTTTCAACGGCTGCACCCCGTAGAGCAGTTCGAAGGTACCGGTGTGGGTCTGGCAATTGTCCAACGCATCATTCGGCGCCACGGGGGACGCGTTTGGGCAGAGGCCGAGCTGAACAAAGGGGCGACTTTTTACTTTACTATCCCAACGGAGGATGAGTTATGAGCGAGATTCTTGATGAGATCCTATTGGTCGAGGACAATCCCAATGATGAAGAGTTAGCCCTGCGGGCCCTGCGAAAGTACAATTTGGCTGATAGCATTCATGTCGTCCGAGATGGCGCGCAGGCGTTGAACTATATATTTTGTGAGGGAGAATATGCTGGCCGGAATATTGGCCAATTACCGAAGGTAATTCTCTTGGATTTGAAATTGCCAAAAGTGTCTGGACATGAGGTTTTAGAGCGAATCAAATCAGATGCGCGCACGCAGTCAATTCCTGTTGTGGTGCTGACCTCCTCCGATCAGAGTCCTGATATTCAGAAGTGCTATAACCTGGGAGCCAATAGCTATATTGTCAAACCGGTTGATTTCGAACAGTTTACAGAGTCTGTCCGACAGATTGGGCTGTATTGGTTGCTGCTAAACCAACCAGCAGCGAAATCGTAGACCTAATAGAAGATTTAATGGCTCGAACAATGAGAGTACTGATCCTCGAAGATAGCCAGACTGATGCTGAATTGATGCTGCACGAATTGAAGCGCGCAGGATTCGAAACACAATGGGCATTGGTGAAAACTCAGTCAGAATACTATGATTGCCTACGCGACGATTGGGATGTGATCCTGGCTGATTATTCGCTCCCACACTATAACGCGCTTCATGCTCTTCAAGACTTGCAAGCCCGCGATCTCGATATCCCCTTCATAATTGTCACCGGTTCGATCAGCGAAGAAGTTGCTGTTGATTGCATGAAACAGGGCGCATCAGATTACCTGCTTAAAGACCGTCTCGCTCGCCTGGGCTCAGCCGTTCAAAATGCGCTCGAAGATAAGCATAACCGCGATCAAAAACGTCTGGCAGACGCGGACCTGGAAGAAAGGGCCAGACAAATCGAAGCCTTGCATGATATCGCTGCGACCATTGCAGGAAAGCTAGGGCTGGGGGATCTTTTGCAATATATCGTCGATCAGACCGCGCAACTTGTTGGTTCGGAGAGTTGTTCTGTGCTGCTGCTTGACGAAGAAAGCGGCGAGCTGGTGTTCCGTGCTGCGGTCGACGAGGTTGCCGGAATGCGAATTCCTCCTGAAGAAGGAGTGGTTTTCCGCGCCCTGCGTTCTAACCAGCCCCAAATTGTTAATGATCTGACAGCTGACCCCGGGCATTACAAACAGATCAGTCTAGAGAGCGGGTTGAAAAGCGACTCGATTTTGGCAGTTCCTCTAAGGGCAGACGACAAAGCCATTGGCGTCTTGGCAGCATTGAACAAGTATAGTGGAGATTTCACTCAACAAGATAGCGAACTCCTGGTGATCATGGCAAATCATGCTGCGATGGCTATCGAAAAGGCACATCTTTACGAGGCAGAATTTGCAGCACGACATAGGGCTGAAGAACATCGTCGTTACGCTGAAAGCATCATCCAAACCGCGCCTGCCATGGTAATCACTCTCGATGAGAACGGCAAAATTTATAGTTTCAATGAATTTGCTGCCGATCTCACCGGGTACAAACCCCAGGATGTCATCGGTCAAAACTGGATCGAGATGTTCATACCCCCTAGCTGTAGGGAGCGAATCACCTATATTTTGAAAGAAGTCCTCGCGGGCAATGAAACGTTCTGGATCAATGAAAATCCAATAGTATGCAAAGATGGTCCTCAGCGCTATGTCTATTGGCAAAATACGCTTTTGAGTGATGAAATAAATCAAACGCACACGGTGCTCTCGATTGGAATTGACATCACTGATCGAAATCGATTGGAGCAGCAGTCCCAACGCTTGTTACAACAACAAATTGCTGCCAATCAGCTGTCAATATCCCTAGGTGAATCTCTCGAACTAACCGAAACCTATCAAATAATCTATCAGCATGTCCTGAATTTGATGGATGCAGATGCGTTTATCGTCTCATCATATGATAAGGCGACCCAACTCATCCACGCCAGTTATGTGATTGCTGAGGGAGAAGAAATTGACGTCACCAAGTTCCCGCCGATCCCGCTTGAAGAGGCGGGTAAAGGAACGCAAAGTCAGGTAATTCGCTCTGGAAAGCCTATGAATATCACTGATTTCCGGGACGCGATGAATAATACCGCGACGGAGCACACGATTACAGAGGATAAGCAAGTGGTCGATGGCCCTCCTCCAGAAGATCGACAGGGTGATTCAACCAATTCGGCGATCCTGGTTCCCATGAAAGACAAAGGCGAAACGATCGGGGTGCTCCAAATCCAGAGTCACTCATTGGATGCCTACACCCGAGAGGATATCGATCTGTTGGCCGCTTTGGCGAACGAAGCCGCAATATCTATTCAGAACGCGCGCCTGTTCAACGAAGCCCACCAGCGCCTGGATGAAATGGAGATGGTTAACCGCATTTCAGTAGCATTGCGATTTGCAGATACATTATCTGAGATGATGCCAATCTTCCTCGATGAGACATTATCGATATTGAATACCTCGAGCGGAGCGATTGCAATCTATGATGAATCGGCCCAAAAATTTGACTCACAATTATTCCGCGGTTGGTTCGAGAATTTGGAATCATCTTTGCCCCCATTGAGAAAAGGGATATCTGGGCATGTCCTCGAGACGGGGAAAGCATATATCAGTACAGAATTTGTCAGCGATCCCCTGGTGACGCTAGAAACACGGCAAGTCGTCCCTGAAAAATGGGGCGGGGCTTGTTTTCCCGTCTACGCTGGCACCATTGTTACGGGAATTTTCTATGTATCCGTGGAACATCCTCGCCAGCTCACATCGGAAGAGATCATCTTATTAGAAACGCTTGCTGAAATCGTCGGAGTGGCCATTCACCGCACGCGGCTGCGTGAAAAAACTGATAATCAAATTCAGCGCCTGGCAGCTTTGCGCATTATCGATACAACCATCAATGCTAGTTTGGATATGAATATCGTAACCGACGTGCTATTAGAACAGGCTAAGACCCTTTTGAATGTTGATGCGGTCAGCTTGCTGACGTTAGATCCTTACACGAATGTTCTTGAGCACGCGGGATGCATTGGCTTTCGAAGTGACATCCAGAAGCAATTGCAATTACGAGTTGGCGAGAGTTTTGCTGGAAAAACTGCCCTTACCCGAGAGCTTACAATCATCCCTGATCTGCCTAGTAGTGGAGAAGCGTTCGAAAAGCCGGAATTTGTGGCCGGTGAGGATATTGTGGCTTATTTTGCCGCCCCTTTGATCTCGAAGGGGAAGGTCAAGGGTGTATTGGAAGCCTTGCACCGGACGGTATTTCATCCCAATAAGGACTGGATCGATTTCTTTAAAACCCTGGCAGGTCAGGCTGCCTTGGCCATAGACAACACGACCTTATTCCGGGACCTGCAAAAAACGAATCTGGATCTGGCCCTGGCCTATGACAGCACACTAGAGGGCTGGGCGCGTGCGCTGGAATACCGGGAAAAGGAATCTGTCAGCAATTCCCGGAATAGGGGCAGTTGAGCTAAGGTGGAGCAGGAGAAAAG
>CAYWIC010000034.1:0-36278 GCA_964458115.1 uncultured Anaerolineales bacterium
GCCGTACTTGACCGTCGCTGACCTGACTGCGACGGTCATGTACGGCTATCGGGATTTGCGGCCATCATTGGAGCGAGCTTCCGCACGGGAGACAGCCGTCCGTGTTGCGATAGGCGCCATCTGCAAGCAATTACTATCTCAATTTAATATCCAGGTGGGCGGGTATGTAACAGAAATCGGTGGTGTTACTGCCGACATAAATGATATTTCCCTGACTGAACGCGTTAACCAGGCAGAGAAAAATGATGTGCGCTGTCCAGACCCCAAGGCTGCTGAGGGTATCCGAGCCCGCATTCGAGAAATCATCGAGGCCAAGGATACCCTGGGCGGTGTCATCGAGGTCATTGCTCAAAACCTGCCTGTAGGGTTGGGATCTCATGTGCATTGGGATCGCAAATTGGAAGTTCGCCTGGGGGCCGCAGTATTGGGCATCCAGGCTATCAAGGGTGTCGAATTCGGCACAGCCTTCGATAATTCGCGCCTGCAAGGTACTCAGGTACATGATGCCATTCTACTTGCTCAAAACTCACAAAATCTTTCACGCACATCCAATCGCGCCGGGGGCATCGAGGGCGGCATCAGCAATGGTCAGCCTTTGATCATCCGGGCTGCTATGAAGCCTATCGCCACCACGCTCACGCCGCAGCAAACCGTCGATCTGGCTACGGGCGAGGAAACACCTACTCAATACGAACGCTCCGATTTTTGTCCCGTCCCACGCGCGGTGCCGATCATCGAAGCAGTCGTAGCTTTTGTCCTGACCGACGCACTGCTGATAAAACTTGGTGGTGACTCGCTAGAAGAAATGCGTCCCAGGTTCGAGGCTTTGCGGCAGGCGCGACTGAGCGATTTACCGATGGACAATAACCCACATACATGGTGGCATAATGAGTAGTCAATCGACAGCCAGCGGTCAGCGGCCTATTTTTCTTTATGGCCCTTCTAGCGCGGGGAAAAGCTCTATTGGCAGCATCCTCGCCCAAAACTTGAACTTGCCTTTTGTTGATCTCGATCAAGAGATCGAGGCTCGCAGTGGGATGTCGATCCCGGAGATTTTCACAAGTGACGGTGAAACTGGTTTTCGAGAGAGAGAACGGGCTACGTTACGCGGGGTTCTGACAAGGGGAGAGAGGGTCATCGCCCTAGGAGGCGGTGCGCTAACCACACCAGAGAACCGCCAGCTCGTCGAATCCATGGGACGCGTGATCTTGCTGAGTGCCCCAGCAGAAGTTTTGCTGCAACGCCTGAAATCTGACCCGGTTCAACGACCATTACTGGCAGGTGATGCCGAAAACGGCCTGCGATCATTGCTCAAAAAACGCCAGGCTCATTACAATTCCTTCCCCTTCAAAATAGATACATCCCAAAGTTCAGTTGAAAAGATTGCCTGGGATCTACAAATAGAGTTAGGATTATTCCATTTGCAAGCCATGGCCACTCCACAACTCTCAGGCTACGATGCGCGCGTCCAGGCTGGAGCGCTGGATGGTTTGGGCGAGATGCTGGCAGCTCGGGATTTACGCGGGCCTGTTGCTGTCGTCACGGACGAAAATGTGGGGGAACTGTATCTCGCCAAGGCAACGGCTGCCCTCACCAATTCCGGGTTTGAAACCCATGGGATCACTATCCCAGCCGGGGAAGCGCACAAAACCCTGGACACTGTAGCCAAACTCTGGGATGCATTTTTATCCGAAAAATTAGAACGCGGCAGCACAGTCATCGGTCTGGGAGGAGGCGTAGTCGGGGATCTAGCAGGATTTGCGGCTGCGACTTTCAAACGCGGCCTCCCCTGGGTAGCGATGCCGACCTCATTGCTGGCGATGGTTGATGCCAGCCTGGGTGGCAAAACCGGCGCGGACCTGCCCCAGGGAAAGAACCTGATTGGGGCGTTTTACCCTCCTTGGCTGGTGCTCGCTGACCCCCAGGTTCTGAGCACCCTGCCGGATGTGGAGCGCGTCAACGGCATGGCCGAGGTCATCAAGCATGGGGTGATTGCGGATCCTCAATTGCTACACCATGATGGTTTCGGAAACCTTCAAGATCTTGAGAAAACAATTCGTCGGGCGATGGCGGTGAAGGTACGTATCATTGAGACAGACCCTTACGAGAAAGGCATCCGGGCGGCCCTGAACTTCGGGCATACGGTGGGTCATGGGGTGGAGTTGGTCTCCGGATTTCGGGTACGCCATGGGGAAGCGGTTGCCATGGGGATGGTCGCTGAAGCGAGAATGGCCGAGCAGGTTGGTCTGGCTCATTCAGGATTGGCTGACGAACTCGCCGTGTCTCTTATTAGTTTGGGATTGCCAACACAGATTCCACCCAACCTGGACCGTGTAGCCATTATCAAAGCGATGAAATACGATAAGAAGAAGGACGATGGCATCATCCGCTTTGCATTGCCAGCGAAGATTGGCGATGTACGAGTTGGAATTGAAGTTAAAGATTGGGAAAGGATCATCTCTGACCAATAATCAATATACAGATATCAAAACGTGTATATCGTATGAACTGAATATTGATTACTGGATACTGATTTTCACATTGAGAGTAACAAAATGAATAAAATACTAGTTCTTCACGGCCCAAATCTCAACCTGCTAGGGACGCGCGAGCCGGATGTCTATGGATCATTGACCTTGGAAGAGATCAACACTCATTTGGTTGAAAGCGGTAAGGAACTTGGTGTTGAGGTGCGTACATTTCAATCCAGCAGTGAAGGCGCATTGATCGACGCGTTACACCAAGCCCGATCATGGGCAATAGGGGTGGTTTTCAATCCTGGCGCCTATACGCACACATCGGTGGCTTTACGGGATGCCATTGCTGCTATTGAGGTCCCTGTTATCGAGGTCCATCTCTCGAATGTCTATACGCGTGAAGAATTCCGCCACAAATCGCTGTTGGCACCAGTCTGTGTAGGAAAGATTTCGGGGTTTGGATGGCGGTCTTATCTTTTGGGGTTACAAGCACTTGTTGAATTCATCAAAAAAGAAACCGGGGATGAATGGGATGAATTCTGATATTTTATCCTGGTAGAAAGTCACCTTAGAGTAATCTGTCGAAAAAAAGGTGGGCGCCGTGCTCTACGTCCCAGTGGACACCTTTTTTCGAGAAAATCAACTGCCTTTATTCTTCGTGTGCGTTAAGCTGTGGTTCCTTCCCATTCACACGATGTCTGGGATACGAACCTAAAACTTTCAAATAGGCTGACAACTCAGCCAAATGTTCCAGGGCACGGGCGCAATTGACCGCCTTCTGGTGCCCCTCGAAATCGACATAGAACATATACTCCCAGGGTTTCCCCACAATGGGTCGCGATTCGATCTTCGTCAGGTCGATATCGCGTAAGGCAAATACACTCAAAGCCTTGAACAATACGCCCGGCTGGTTCTTCAAACTGAACACAACCGAGGTTTTGTAATCCCCCTCTTCAGGATTCTCCACAATCAACGGCTCTTTGGCAATCGCTAAGAAGCGAGTGAAGTTGGCTGGGTTATCTTCCATGTTCTCGACCAGAATCTCCAGACCATATACTTCTGCCGCCCGCTTGGATGCGATAGCCGCGGTTGCTGAATTGGCCTTGGCTTTCACAAAGCGGGCGCTACCAGCTGTATCAGTCTCCGCGATGGTATGCACGCCTAATTTGGTCAGGCTGCGCTCGCATTGCTGCAAGGCCTGGGGGTGCGAGTGCACAACCAGGATATCCTCCGCCTGAACGCCCGACAACCCTACTAAGCAATGGCTGACTCTCAAGTGATATTCCCCCACGATGTTTACATCGTGACGCAGGATCAGATCGAAATTACGGTGGATACTCCCCGTCAACGAATTCTCGAAAGGCAGCATCCCGTGACTGCCTTCGGCGTGGATGATGGCATCAAAAACCTGGCCAAAGCTCTCACAGGGCAATGTTTGGATCTCTGATCCGAAATGTTCGAAAGCAGCCAATTCGCTGTATGCCCCAGGCTCACCCTGGAAGGCAATGATATGTTCATCCATAGTTGGGTCACATCCTCTAAAAATGTCCATGTAGAGACGCCCAGCGGGGCGTCTCTACACCAATTTAATTATGATACTATCACACATTATATTATCGTCGGAGCCATCACCCGCACGAAATCCAACCATTCCACCGAACGCTGGCCTTCACCACGTACTGTCTGGAAGAAGGCTTGCTGGATATAGCGCGTGACAGGCCCCATACGACCAGAGCCGATGGTGCGGGTATCGATCTCGCTGACCGCCGTCGCTTCTGCAGCCGTCCCGCAGACAAAGACCTCATCTGCGATGTAAAGCTGATCGCGAACCAAACGCTCCTCAACAACAGTATAGCCTAAATCGCGCGCTAGAGTGATTATCGAATCACGCGTAATGCCCTCCAAGATCGTCGTCCGATGTGGCGTATAAATGACCTCATCCCTAACGATGAAGATATTCATCCCACTGCCCTCAGCCACATAGCCTTCAGGGTCCAGCATAATGGCATCATCATAGCCTGCGCGATGGGCCATCGTCTTTGCCATGATGGAGTTGACGTAGTTCCCGGCCGCTTTGGCCTTGGTCATGAAGCTATTGACATGCAGGCGAGTTAGCGAGGATACTGCCATGCGAACACCCTTTTCCAAGGCCTCTTCACCTAGATATGTACCCCATTCCCAAACCGCAATCCCAACGGATGTCTTATAAGCATCCATGTTGAGGCCCAATGGCCCATTCATGTATAGCGCCGGTCGGATATAGCAGGAACCGAATTCATTGGCGCGAATGGTCTCATGAACAGCTTCTCGCAGTTCATCAACAGTATAAGGGAAATCCTGGATGCCTAAAATCTTGGCTGAATCGACAAAGCGCTCCAAATGCTCGGGGAGGCGGAATGCTGCAGGTCCGTTAGGGGTACTGTAACAGCGTGCGCCTTCAAATGCACCAAATCCATAGTGTATTGTGGGGGATAAGAAATGGACGGTTGCTTTTTCAAAGGGGACTAACTCACCATCCATCCAGACAAATTTTGATTCCATCTTTGTTCTCCTATTTCAACTGTTAATATTGTGGGTCTATGGGAATTCGCGTGATGAACTCCTGATTTAGGGGATGGGGGTGCTCCGGACGCCCCATCCCCCTAAATCTGCCAATTCCACATTGTTTTCAATTGATAGGCATCGCGACGAAGAATCGCTCACCGAATAAACTGAACGATCAACTTAGTCATTTCCTCGGTGTTGAGTGCTGGTTCTCCAAGGTTTGCTAAATCTTTGGTGCGATGGCCATCTGACAACACTTTGTCAACCGCATTCTCTACTACTCCGGCCTCGGCCTCGAGCTGCAACGAATAGCGCAGCATCATCGCCATCGAAAGGATCGTGCCAATGGGGTTGGCAACCCCCTGTCCAGCGATATCCGGCGCAGAGCCATGGATGGGTTCGTACAAACCGGGACCCCCGTCTCCCAGGGAGGCCGAAGGCAGATTCCCCATGGAGCCAGTCAATACTGAGGCTTCATCCGTGAGGATGTCGCCGAACATGTTCGAAGTCAGGATCACGTCAAAGGAAGCCGGGCGCTGGATCAGGAACATGGCCGCGGCATCGACCAAGATGTGCTCCAGTTCAACATCGGGATATTCTGCTGCAACATCTGTGACAACTTGTCGCCACAGGCGCGAACTTTCGAGGACATTGGCTTTATCTACAGATGTCACTTTGCTGCGACGGCCTCTCGCCAGCTTAAATGCCAGATGAGCCACACGACGGATTTCGGCGTCGGTGTAGGACATGGTGTCCACGGCCTGAACCCCTCCATCAAAAGACCTTCGTTCGCTCGGCTCTCCAAAATAAATCCCACCTGTGAGTTCGCGCACCACCACAAAATCCACCCCGCCCAGCCGCTCGGGGCGTAATGGTGACGCGTCAAGCAGGTCAGGGTGGGGTTTGACCGGGCGTAAATTTGCAAAAGTCCCCAAACCCTTACGCAAAGCCAATAACCCTTGCTCGGGGCGGACTTTGGCTGTGGGATCGTCCCACTTTGGGCCACCTACGGCACCTAATAAGATTGCATCGGAACTCTGACAGGCCTCGAGAGCGGCGTCAGTCAGTGCGGTGCCCTTCGCGTCCATCGAAGCGCCGCCAATCAGGTGTGTATCGTACGAGAATTTGTGGCCGAATTTTATCTGAACAGCTTCCAAGACCCTTTGCGTTGCCTCGACGACTTCAGGGCCAATGCCGTCACCGGGTAAAAGAACGATATTTGCATTCATGCTAGAGTTAATCCATATTCCATGCTGTCGGCTAAGGCTAGCCAACTGGCTTCGATGATATTGGCGCTGGCACCCACTGTGCTCCAGCGTTGATGATGGTTTTGGGTATCGATGAGCACGCGCGTGGTTGCAGCCGTGCCGCTGTCACTATCCAGAATACGCACTTTATAGTCTGCCAACTGGAAATCGCCCAGGCGGGGATAGACGGGCAGCAGCGCTTTCCGTAAGGCTGCATCCAAGGCGTTGACGGGGCCGTTGCCCTCAGCCACAGTGTGAAAGATCTCGCCATCGACACACACTTTGACCGTCGCCTCTGCAAAAACACCTCTCCCCTGGCGGTTTTCGACCGTGGCAGAAAAATCGATCAGCTCAAAAGGGGCTTCATAATCTGGCTTTTGGCGGTGGAGCATCAGCGCGACCGAGGCTTCAGCGGCCTCGAAGGAGAAGCCGCGCGCTTCCAAAGCTTTGATCTCCTCCAGCACCTCCGTGACGGCCTCTCCATCTTTAACATCCAATTCAAGCTCTTCGGCTTTCGAGAATAGGTTTCCACGGCCCGAAAGCTCGGAGACAACAGTGCGCATTTGGTTACCGACCAGGGTTGGGTCGATGTGCTGGTAACTGTTGACATTGCGCCGCATGGCAGCCACATGAATACCCCCTTTATGGGCAAAAGCGCTCTGGCCCACGAAGGGCATATGCTCATCCGGGGCCAGGTTAGCAACTTCGGCAACAAAATGGGATACATCGGTCAGTACGGGTAAATTTCCTTCCGGCAGACAGTCGTAGCCCATCTTCAATTCCAGATCAGGGATGGCGCTGCATAAGTTGGCATTGCCGCAGCGCTCGCCATAACCATTGATCGTACCTTGGACATGGGAGGCACCTTGATCCACAGCCACGATGGTATTGGCCACACCGCACTCGCCATCATTGTGGGCATGGATCCCCAGAGTAACATCGGGGAATTTGGTCTTGATCTGTTGCATAAATTGAGCCACTTCCCAGGGCAGCGTACCCCCATTGGTATCACAAAGCACGACTGTTTCTGCGCCGCCCTCTATGGCCGCGCCTAAGGTCTGTGTGGCGTAATCAGGATCGGCTTTATAGCCATCAAAGAAATGCTCGGCATCGTAAACGATTTCGCGACCCTGTCCTTTGAGATAAGCAACACTCTCTCTGATAATGCGCAGATTCTCTTCTGGGGTGGTTTTGAGCACATCTTTGACATGCAAACCCCACGATTTCCCCACAACAGTACACACTGGAGCGCCCGAATCCAGCAAGGCCCTGATGTTGGCATCCTCAGCAGGGTTAGAACCCACCCGACAGGTAGACCCAAAGGCTGCGATCTTGGCATTGACCAGGTTCAATTCACCCGCGCGCTCGAAAAATTCGACATCCTTCGGATTGGAACCTGGCCAACCTCCCTCGATATAGGCTACACCCAAGTCGTCCAGTTTTTGGGCTATGCGCAGCTTATCATCGCACGAGAGTGAAATCCCTTCTCTCTGAGTTCCGTCTCTCAGGGTTGTGTCATATACGAATATTTTTCTGCTCATGTCTTTCTCCTAACTCTCCAAATATACTTATGCCGAAACCCAGGCGCTGAGTTTCGGCGTCACCTGAGTTTCGGAGATAATTCAGTTAATAATGGCAATGCCGCGCTCGATCTCAAAGGCGGCGATGCGGTCTTCAAATGAGCGGATATACCCCAATTGATCCACCCCATCTAACAAACACTGGCGCGCGAACGCGTCGATGGGAAACCCGACCGTGGAGCCATCTGGGAGGTTCAACGTTTGAGCGTTCAAATCAATGCTGACTTCTGCATTGGGAGCTTCCAGGGTCAAATCGAATAGCGAATTCAGCATTTCTTCATCAACAACGATTGGGAGCAAACCGTTCTTGAGGGCATTGTTGCGGAAGATATCAGCAAAGGATGTTGAGATCACGGCGCGAATCCCCCAGCCGACCAACGCCCAGGGAGCGTGCTCGCGGGACGAACCACAGCCAAAATTGTCGCCGACTAACAGGATGCTCGCACCCTGGAATTGGGGTTGGTTCAACGCAAAATTGGGGTTTTCTGCCCCCTGGGCATCATACCGCCAGTCGTGGAACAGCCCCTCGGCCAAGCCAGCTTTGTCAGTGACCTTGAGATAGCGCGCCGGGATGATCTGGTCGGTATCGACGTTGCTGTGTGATAAGGGGATGAGCTTGGATGTCAGTTCAGTAAATGGTTGCATGATTCTTTTTTAACGTTTGAACATTACACTGCTTGCCCTGAGCTAGTCGAAGGGTTGAAGGTTCTGGGATCTGTGACTTTGCCTGTGATTGCCGAAGCTGCCGCAGTCAGGGGGCTAGCCAGGAATGTACGTCCACCTTTTCCCTGGCGGCCTTCGAAATTGCGGTTGCTGGTGCTGACAGCGTACTGGCCGGGTTGGAGCTGGTCGCCGTTCATCGCAATGCACATACTACAACCAGCGAACCGCCATTCGCCGCCCGCCGCCCGCACAATCTCGTCGATTCCCTCTGCTTCAGCCTGGGCACGTACTTTCTCCGAGCCGGGCACAACTAAGAGGCGCACATCTTCAGCGATCTGGCGCCCCTTGAGAAGTGAGGCTGCCTGACGCAAATCGGATATCCGTCCGTTGGTGCAACTGCCCACAAAGACCACGTCGATCTTTTGGCCATCCAGAGATTGTCCTGGCGTCAGAGCCATATAACGCAGTGCTCCTTCTAGGGACTCCCGCTGTCCAGGATCAGGAACATCTTTCGGGTCAGGAATGGGTCTTCCCACTGTGACACCCATACCAGGGTTGGTCCCGTAGGTCAGCATCGGATCGAGAGACGCGACATCTATGCTGATCTCGCGGTCATATCTAGCTCCCGGGTCCGAGGGCAGGCCTCGCCAATCTTCTACCGCAGCATCCCATGCTTCTCCCTGGGGTGCATAAGGGCGTCCTTTGAGATATTCGAAGGTGGTCTCATCTGGAGCGATCATACCCGCCCGGGCACCCGCCTCGATAGACATATTGCACAGGGTCATGCGAGCTTCCATATCCAGAGCTCGCACTGCAGAACCGGCGTACTCAAAAACGTAGCCTGTCCCGCCCCCAATGCCGATCTCGGCAATTAGTGCCAGGATCATATCCTTGGCCGTCACACCTGGCTGAAGGTGGCCCTCGAAATTGACCCGGCAGGTTTTGGGGCGGTATTGCAGCAAACATTGGGTTGCCAGCACGTGCTCGACCTCGCTAGTGCCAATGCCAAAAGCCAGCGCGCCAAATGCGCCATGCGTCGAGGTATGGCTATCACCGCAGACAATAGTCATACCGGGTTGGGTAAAACCTTGCTCGGGACCAACAACATGGACGATGCCACGCTCATCGTTATCCAGGTCATATAATTGAACGCCAAATTCCTGACAATTGGTCCTGAATTGACGAATCTGTTGAGCAGCCATATCATCAACCAGGGAGAGGCTCAAGCCTTTCGTTGGCGTTGAGTGGTCCATGGTGGCGACCGTGCGCTCAGGGCGGCGGACATTCAGTCCTTTGTGGCGCAAGCCGCTAAAAGCCTGGGGTGAGGTGACCTCGTGCACCAGGTGTAAATCAATATATAGCACAGTAGGGGCATCTGGCTCTTCGGCGACAATATGCCGCTGCCAGATATTTTCGAAAAGGGTTTGTGGCATGGTTTATTAAATCATTTCCTTGACGATGACAAATAACATTCGAGGTGCCCGAAATGATGGGATGGAAGGGTGCTTCGCACCCCTTCCATCCCATCATTTCGGATAATCTCGTGAATATTCCACTGACTTACCAATTAGTTCCTATCGTCGGAGTGCCAATTCTTGGGAAAAGTACGCGGCTGGGGAAACTTCTCAGGCTTCCATTCGGAATCTTCATCCTTAGCGGCACCTCCATTGTCATTGACAATAAGGTCCGACATATTCCATTCTGCGGGGAATGTGCGTGGTTGAGGAAATTTTTCGGGTTTCCAATTTTTCTCTTCTGGTGACATGATATCTCTCCTTTTTCCATTGTCATTGCGAGAAGTGCTGTGTACGATGTGGCAATTTCCTCTAAACGGTGAAATTCTCAATCATGCGCAGAGATTGCTTCGCTCCGCTCGCAATGACACTAAATCTTATGCAACTCGCTCTGGCTCTGGGACAGCCACTTCGGTCGCTTTCTCTGTGCGACCATAGCGGCCGCTGGCGGCTAGTAATTTATTGATAGCTGACAGATACGCTTTGGCACAGGCAACGATCGTATCTGTATCCGCACCATGACCGCCAAAGGTGAGGCGGCGTGCCCGCCCACTCTGGGGTGACATCCTGCGCGGTATCGAACCATTCTCAGCCATTATGCGTACTGTCACTTCACCCAATGCGTCGATTCCTTCAGTAATTGCACGGATCGAGAACTCCAACAATGTATTCGGAGCCTGCACAATGGCATCGATCGCCTTATATGTGGCATCAACCGGACCAGTGCCGATCGCAGCCTGGACATGCAGTTCGCCATCTGGATCGATCAGGCGCACAGTGGCCGTTGGCATACCAATCGTGCCGCAGGCTACCTGCAATCCATCGAGGCTGAAGATCTCACGAGGCTGATAGATCTCATCAGAGACCAGGGCTTCCAAGTCAGCATCTGTGATGGTCTTCTTCTTATCGGCGAGGTCCTTGAAGCGAGCAAAGGTTTGCTTCAGTTCATCATCATCCAAATCAAAACCTAATTCTGACAAGCGGACCTTTAAGGCATGCCGGCCAGAGTGCTTACCCATTACAAGTCGGGAGTGACTCAGTCCAACGGTTTCCGGTCGCATTATTTCATACGTAGATTGGTTCTTTAGTTGCCCATCCTGATGAATTCCAGCTTCATGGGCAAAGGCATTGGCACCGACGATGGCTTTATTTGGCTGTACGGCAATTCCGGTGTAATTTGAGACCATGCGACTAATTCGGGATATCTGCGTGGTATCGACGCCCGTTTCCAAACCATAAACTGCCCTCCGTGTATGCAGGGTCATGGCGACCTCTTCCAGGGAGGTGTTGCCAGCTCGTTCGCCTATGCCGTTGACAGTGACTTCAGCCTGGCGGGCACCAGCTTGGATACCTGCCAGGGCATTGGCGGTCGCCAGACCCAGGTCATCATGACAGTGGACGGCGACGACAGTGTCCTCAATGCCCGGAGTGTTGGCAACAATGCCTTCGATCAGCTTGCCAAACTCATCAGGTGTCGTGTAACCAACCGTATCCGGGATATTCAGCGTGGTCGCTCCAGCTTTGATGGCTTCTCCCAAAACGAGATAGAGGAATTCAGGATCGCTACGCCCGGCATCTTCTGGTGAAAACTGGACGTCGTCACAATAGGACTTGGCATAGGCGACCATCTCACGAACCTGTTCGACGACCTCCTCCGGATCCATTTTGAGCTTATATTGCATATGAATGGGCGAAGTCGCCAAAAA
Organism: uncultured Anaerolineales bacterium; assembly: GCA_964458115.1. Lineage (GTDB taxonomy): Bacteria > Chloroflexota > Anaerolineae > Anaerolineales > UBA11858 > NIOZ-UU35. Next base: position 11,732 of record CAYWIC010000034.1, read on the forward strand.
CGTGTGGATACGCGGTCGCTCAGCATGCTGCACAGCTTCCCAGGCAGCATCGATATCCGACTTGGTGGCCCTGGCAAGCCCACAGATAATCGGTACTTGGCGGGAAAGGGCAGATTCTCCCTCGGCGGGGTTGCCAACCTCGAGAGCGATACGGCGCACCCCTTCCAAATCATCGGGTGAGGCTGCTGGGAACCCAGCTTCGATCACATCCGCGCCCAGGCGAGCCAACCCCTGCGCGATCTCCAATTTCTCAGAAGATGTTAGCGTGGCACCGGGAGACTGCTCACCATCTCGTAACGTGGTGTCGAATATGCGGACGTAGTTTGGTTTACTAATCATGGTTTACTCAATTCACAAGTTTGCAGTTTGAAGGTTGCCCGTTCGAAAGTGCAACACTATTCGCCTGGCTTACTTGTTTTGGGATCAACAAATGGCATCATCTCACGCAGCTCTGCGCCTACTTTTTCGATCAAATGATCCTGACCAAGCTGACGCTGTTTGTTGAACCAGGTGCGGCCGTTCTTGTTTTCTCGGATCCAGTTTTCTGCGTACGTGCCATCCTGAATTTCCTTGAGAAGTTTGCTCATCACGAATTTGGTTTCTTCGGTGACAATCTGGGCGCCAGCTGTGTAATCGCCATGTTCGGCTGTGTCTGAAATCGAGTAACGCATATAATTCATCCCGCCCTGGTACATCAGGTCGACGATTAACTTCAATTCATGCAATACTTCGAAATAGGCTAATTCGGGTTGGTACCCGGCTTCGACCAGGGTCTCAAAACCAGCCTTGACAAGGGCGGTAACGCCGCCACACAGGACAGCCTGCTCACCAAAGAGATCAGTCTCGGTCTCCTCAGAGAATGAGGTCTCTAGAACCCCAGCCCGAGTTGCCCCGATGCCAAAGGCGTAGGACAAGGCTTGGTCTTTGGCCTGACCGCTGGCGTCTTGATGCACAGCCAACAGCGAGGGTGTGCCGCCGCCTTCCTGGAAGATCTCGCGCACGCGGTGGCCAGGGGCTTTGGGGGCCACCATGCTGACATCCACAGCTGCGGGTGGATTGATGGTGCCATAGCGGATATTGAAACCGTGCGCAAACATCAATGTCTTGCCTGCCTTCATGTGAGGCGCAATGTGTTGCTCATAGATTGCGGGCTGCTCTGTATCAGGCGCCAGCAGAATGACAATGTCTGCCCAATCGGCAGCCTGCTCGATGGGGATGACAACCAGGCCTTCAGCTTCCGCTTTGGGCTGGGATTTGCTCCCGGCGCGCAGACCCACCCGAACGTCGACTCCACTTTCCTTCAAGTTCAGTGCATGCGCATGACCTTGCGATCCATATCCAATAATGCCAACTTTCTTAGATCGGATTATTTCCGGATTTGCATCTTTTTCGTAATATATGACTGCCATTTTTACCTCAGTATTAATTTTCCAATATTCTGTTTCAGAATGATCAGCATCCTACCCACTAACCATTGCCAACTGCTCACTCTTTTTGTGTCCATTGGTGCCTGGAGTATGGCGAATGCCTACCGCTGAGCCGCGCATCATGGCAACTTGCCCGGTACGCACCATTTCCAAAATTCCGATGGGCCTCAGAAGCTCCATCAGGCCCTCGATCTTATCTTCCGTCCCTGTGATCTCCACCACTACGGAATCGGGAGCCACATCGACGATCCTAGCCCGGAAAATCGAGGCCAGGTTGGCTACCTCGGAGCGCTGCTCGGGGGCGCACTTGACCTTGATCAATGCCAGATCTCGGGTAATCGCAGGCTGGTTGGTGACGTCTTGCACATCAATGACATTGACCAATTTGTACAAGTTGGCTTCAACTTTACGGGCATCGACATTCTCGCTATCCATCACAATGGTCATACGCGAGACATCGGGTTTTTCGGTATTACTGACATTGAGCGACTCAATGTTGAAATTTCGACGACGAAAGAGAGACGCTACCCTGTTGAGAACACCAGGTTTATCTTCTACTAGAGCAATTAGTGTATGTTGCATGGTTCAAACCTCCTAAACAATCAATCCGCTGCCGCAGGTTCGCTAGAGACCGGGCGGCGGATCATGTTATCCAGGTCGGCACCTGAGGGCACCATGGGATAAACAGAATCTTCTTTTTCGACAACGAATTCAAGCAAAACGGGTCCAGGTGTCTGGCGGGCGAATTCAATCGCTGAATGAGCCTGGCTATGTTCATCCACACGTTTAGCGGGAATCCCATGTGCCTCAGCCAGCTTGACAAAATTAGGGCTGGTTATTGGCGTAGCCGCATAACGGCGGTCAAAGAAGAATTCCTGCCACTGACGAACCATTCCTAAGAATGAGTTATTCATTATGGCGATCTTGACGTTGGCTCCTTCTTGCACCAGGGTTGACAACTCCGCTGCAGTCATTTGGAAGCTGCCATCTCCGTCGATCAGCCAGATATCTTGATCTTTGTGGGCAAACCAGGCCCCCATCGCCGCAGGCAGGCCAAAACCCATGGTCCCTGCCCCACCGGATGTGATCATACGATTGGGTTTCTCAAAGGGGTAATATTGCGCCGCCCACATCTGGTGCTGGCCAACGCCAGTGACGACAATTGAATCGCCGTCAGTCGCATCCCAAATATCACGGATGGCGTGAGCGGTGTGCAGCTTCTCTTCTCCGGGCCAGGCCATGATGCTGCGTTCTTCCGTTTCGGCTTTCCACTGATCGATCTGCTCCAACCACTCTTCGTGGTCGTATTCATCGACCATGGGAATCAGGTCAGAGAGAACCGTCTTGAGGTCGCCGATCAAGGCTACATCAACGTGCACATTCTTGTGCACCTCAGAAGGATCGATCTCGATATGGATCTTGCGCGCTCGCGGCGCATAGGTGCGCAGATTGCCGGTAACCCGGTCATCGAAGCGCATTCCGAAGGCCAAGAGCAAATCAGCATTCTGGATGGCGTTATTAGCATACGCCTCGCCATGCATCCCCATCATATCCAGGCTCAATGGGTGAGAAGCTGGAATTGCTCCAAGCCCTAGTAGGGTCATCGAAACTGGTGTGTGGGTTTTTGTTGCAATGATGCGCAATTCTTCCACTGCATCAGACATCAAGACCCCATGTCCAGCCAGGATCACCGGGCGTTCTGCTTGCTCGATCAATTCCACGGCACGCTTGAGATCTTTATCAGGGGCATGTTTTGGCGGCTGATAGCCTGGCAATGAAATTTCCTCGGGATACTCAAACTCAATCTCTTCAATTTGAGCGTTCTTGCAAATATCGATCAGGACTGGGCCTGGGCGCCCGCTGCGGGCGATATGGAACGCTTCGCGCACCACCTGGGCGATCTCATCCGCGCGTGTAACCAAATAATTGTGTTTGGTTATCGGCAGGGTGATGCCCGTGACATCGGTTTCCTGGAAGGCATCGCCTCCAATCAAATGCGAGGCTACCTGCCCGGTGACACATACTATCGGGGATGAATCCATCATCGCTGTAGCAATACCGGTCACCAAGTTTGTCGCGCCAGGACCAGAAGTCGCCAGGGCAACACCCACTTTCCCTGAAGCGCGCGCATACCCGTCGGCTGCGTGAGCCGCGCCTTGCTCGTGGCGTACAAGCACGTGATGAACAGGGTATTTGAGCATGGCATCATGCACTGGCATGATCGCTCCGCCCGGATACCCAAAAGCTAGTTCAACCCCTTCCCGGATCATACATTCCCAAAAAATCTCAGCACCAGTCAATTTCATCCTAATCTCCTTATGGATATTTCTCACCCTTCACTTTTTCTACGATCATGGGCGAGTATCCAATCTCTATATTCCAACTTCTAATGTCGAGTATCCAACATCCAAATCTAAATCAAAACCGCGCCCTGGCTGGCGCTGGTCACCACACGCGAGTACCGCCGCAGCCAGGAACTCTCATTATGCGATTCAAAGGGTGGCAAAGCTGCCAGGCGCGCTTCGATCTCGGCATCACTCATCCGCACATTGATCGTGCGGGCATCCAAATCGATGTCGATCATATCCCCATCAAGCAGGGCAGCAATAGGGCCGCGCGCCGCGGCCTCTGGGCTAATGTGCCCAATGCAGGCCCCGCGCGTGCCGCCGGAAAATCGTCCATCGGTGATCAAGGCTACCTGATCCCCCAAGCCCATGCCCATTATGGCTGAGGTCGGGGAAAGCATTTCCTGCATTCCCGGACCACCTTGGGGACCTTCATACCGGATGACCACAACATCCCCCGGTTGGACCTCGTGATTGAGAATGCCGCGCATGGCATCGTCCTGGCTCTCGTAGATGCGAGCAGGACCAGAATGTATTTTCATTTCTGCGGAAACACCACCTGTTTTGACCACCCCACCTTCAGGGGCAAGATTGCCAAAGAGGATGGACAAACCACCGTGGGGAGAATGCGGATTCTCGAGAGGGTGGATCACATCGAAATCCTGGATACTGTTCCCAGAGATAGACTCACCCAGGGAAGTGCCTGTAACCGTAGGGCGATCCATCTTCAATGAATTTCCCCCGCGTGCAATCTCGTTCAAGATCGCGGGGATACCGCCGGCGCGGTGAATGTCTTCCATATGCCACTTCCCGGATGGGCTGACCTTGGTAAGGTGGGGCACCTTATCAGCGACAGCGTTTATGCGTTCCAGGGAGTATTCAATTCCTGCTTCATGAGCGAGCGCCAGCGTATGCAGCACCGTGTTAGTGCTGCCGCCCATGGCCATATCTAGGGCGAAGGCATCATCAATGGCTTCCGCGGTAACGATCTTGCGCGGGGTCAGGTCTGCAGCAACCAAATCCATAATTTGTCGGGCGGCTTTTTTGGCCAGTGCTTCGCGTTCTTCGGTCAGTGCTAAAGCCGATCCGTTATAAGGCAGTGCCATCCCTAACACTTCCAACAGGCAGTTCATCGAGTTGGCGGTGAACAACCCCGAACATGAGCCGCAACTGGGGCAGCTATGATCTTCCAAAATCTTCAAGCGAGCGGCATCGATCTTGCCCGCTTTGTAAGCGCCGACTCCCTCGAAAACAGAGATCAGATCGACAGTCTCACCATCGGGGGTTTTCCCCGCAGCCATCGGTCCGCCAGAAATGAATATTGCGGGGACATCCACACGTAGAGCACCCATTGCCATGCCAGGGACGATCTTGTCGCAATTGGGGATGCAGACCATGCCATCGAATTGGTGGGCCTGGATCATGGTCTCAACACTGTCAGCGATCAGTTCACGTGAGGGCAGGCTGAATTTCATGCCGCTATGACCCATGGCAATGCCATCATCAACGCCTATGGTATTGAACTCGAAGGGCACACCCCCAGCAGCGCGCACTTCTTCTTTGATCAGGCGTCCGAAATCTTGCAAGTGCACGTGTCCGGGGATAATATCCACGTATGAATTGACGATGGCGATGAAGGGCTTGGCGAAATCTTCATCTTTGACGCCAGTAGCTTTGAGTAAGGATCGGTGGGGCGCTCTTTCGTAGCCCTTCTTGATTTGGTCGGATCGCATAAGGTGTCTCTATTATGAATTTGGAATTCGCATCCCAATTCTCATGAATTGGGATTGTTTTTGGGGCCAATGGAACTGCCCTCAAAAACAAAAAAACTGCCCGATTGGGCAGCCTTATCCTTCTTGTCAGGTTTTGTTTACTTCCGTTTCCTTCACTCGCTCCTTACCGGCCTGACTGCCCAACCACGATTATGGCTCTCGACTAATAGTACAAGAACCAGCAGGCTAATCAAAACGATAATAAAGAGGTATGCTTGAATCATAATTTCTTCTGTTTTGTGAAGAATTTGGGTAAGTGTACGGCCGGAAGTACTATTTGTCTACCGGCAAATCATACAACAATAATTACTAGTAATTGTGCATACTGCCTAAAAACAGAAACATTTTAGAATTATTACTCCCCCGAGGCTGTCATTTTGTGAATTCGCAAGGCCAGTTGAACTGCCAGCCTGGTCTCGTTGTTATTAAGGTCGATGGCGCATATTTCTGAGATGCGGTCCAGGCGGTACGTCAAGGTATTGCGGTGAATGAAAAGCGCCTCAGCAGCTTGGGTGAGGTTGCCGTTGAAATCAAAATACACTTCCAAGGTGTGCAGGAATTCTCTCCCACCATCCTGGGACAATAATGACCCTAAGATTCTGTTTTTGAAAGCACTCAGTTCAGGATGATACTCTAGTTGCATTAAGAGCCGATATACCGATAGATCAGGGTAATATAAGGGCTGGTCTTCGGACAATCTACGGGACATTTCTAAAGCCTGGCCAGCCTGTTGGAAGGATACCCGCCAATCGCCAATCTCTGTGGATGCAGACCCAACGCCGCAGCGCGCGGGGATATCAGGAAATTCTTCAAGTGCGCGTGACAAAACTGTGTTGGCGAAGTCGATCGCCAGTTCTGGGCGGCCCTGTACTGGTTCTAGTTCAATTATGCAAACAACCTCTACATCGATGGTCTCGACGATGACACGATAGCCTTTGCTGCTGACTTCACCATTGACAAGAGTTTCTAATCGACGCATAGAGGGCGCGGGGATGGAGGCAGGGGCATCCCAGGCGAATCGCATTGCAACATGGGCCTGATCCAGATCCAAATCCATTCCTTGAACCCAGAGATTGGCATCGCGAGGGGTGATACTCTCCAGCAGGAGCGCAGTGAGAAGACTCCCTTTGAGACGTTTTTCGGCCTCGCGCACAGCTTTGGCGCGCGCCATTTCGACTGCACAAACCAAAGCTCCCTGTTCGACGACCAGATAATCCAATGAATCTAATGTGCCAACCAAATCAACCAGAGATAGATACCCGCGTGCTACCCCACCCACGGATATCGGTGTGATAATGCGCTCGATATCGCCAGGCAGAGCCTGCTTTCGGATTGTGGCACGTTTGCCGGCCTCTTTGCGATCCCTTAGCTCCTTGGGGAGATTCTCTTTCTCGAGCAATTGCCCCAGCACATCATCCCATATAGATTGCATAGTCGAGGATGGGAATTCAGCCAAGATCTCCAGACGTTTATCTTGTACGATTACCCCTCGGCCAGATAAGTCGTACATTGTACGCGTTAGCCCAAAGAGACCTTCCCCCATAGCGGCGACCTGCGAAAGCTTACCGTGAATTCGAACCCCGCGTTCCATCAGGTGGGCGCGCTGATTGATCAAGATGGTCAGCATGATACGGAACGCCTCGCGTATGTCGGTGGTGCTTGAGATGGCCACCAATGGGAGTTCCGCCTCGAATTCTGAGGCTGCCAGGGACGATTCACCCAGTATGATTACGGCCGCCCCGCCCTTTTTCCAGGTCTGATCAACCACTTCGGGATCAAGTTGCCCCCCTGGGATTAGCAGCACATCCCCCTCGGTGATATTTTCCACAGATAATACCACCCACTGCACAAATATATTTCCGGAACTGGGTGGCGAAATCCAATCCAGCGATCCTGCAAAACTCAAACGCAGCAATTCTTTCAAGGTGATCGGGTGATCGTTCATCTCCCCCTTATTTTACGGCAAAATTGCACTTAGTAGTGAAAGAGATTCCTGTTTTCGTTCAACCAACCCTCTTCGAAGCGGAAAATCTCCTCTCGATAGGTTTTCCACTGGTAATCGATCAGAGAGATCGATGTGCCCACCAGTCGCAGGAGCATCCAGAAAACACATTTCATTGGAAAGAGGATTTTATTTTCGATGAACAGCCGGCGGGCACTGACGTATACGTAATTCTCTTTCGAATAGACAACGCGGCCCACTCTGCTGATCCTGCGGAAGAAATCGACATCTTCACCAACCTTTATCTGCTCGTTGAAGCCACCAATTTCGAGAAAAGCACTTTTTCTGGCAGCAACGAAACTCCCTAATCCATAAGAAAAACCGAGTTTATCCATGCTAAAGAAGAACCAGTTGGTGATTTGATAATAGAAGCGGATCCAATTATCATTGGTTTTCGGTATCGAAAAATAGTGCACGGCAGCAACTCCTGGTTCTGCCAAATGCGTAATAGTGGTACAAAGCAGAGGCCTGTCTATGGTTGTATCTGCGTCTAGAAAGACCAAGTGCTCACTACGAGCTTGTCTGGCGCCGATGTTTCTGCTTACGCCGGGCAAACTCCCATCCAACAATTTGCAGCCAAAACTTTGGGCAATCGATCTTGTTTTATCCGAGGAGTTGTTATCTACTACAATGATCTCTTTGATCTCTGGTATGGTTGTGATCTGGGCGAGCAAGTTGGCCAGCCAAAGCTCTTCGTTCTTCGTGGGGATGATTACGGATACCATAATAATGAAATTAGATTGAAGATTTAGAGTGGGTCTCTGGGAAACGCTGTGGGACTATCCAGATGTAGGGTGCGTGGGGTGCTCCGCACCCCACGCACCCTACATCTGGGGGATCACCCTGGCAATTCCTAGAGAACCTTTAGAGAGCAACCGGGAGAGAAACTAGGCGTTCCATTTGCGGGATATTGCGGTACACCAATTGATTGGGCGGCACCCCCAACCGGAGGTTGGGGAACCGCTCAAAGAGATTCTGGAACGCTATGCGCCCTTCCAGGCGCGCCAAAGGGGCGCCCAGGCAATAATGAACACCGTACCCAAACGCGAGATGTTTGTTGGGTGAGCGGGTGATGTCCAGTTGATTGGGTTTGTGGAAGATGGCTTCATCTCGATTTGCAGAGCCTAACATGGGTAAAACCATACTCCCTCGGCGAATTTTTACGCCGTGCCAGATTACATCCTCAGCAGCATAGAGATTCACTGCCGATACCAGTGGGCTATTGTATCGCAATATTTCTTCGATCGCCAAATCGATGTAGTGTGGGTATTGGAGCAGTATCTGTAGCTGATCGGAGTTTGTCAGGAGTGCAACGACTCCGTTGGCGAGGGAGTTTATGGTTGTTTCATATCCTGCGATCCAGAGGAGTAAAACCATGGCGAGAAGCTCTTCTTCATCGAGGCGGTCGTCGTTTTCTTCCACAATGATCAATCCAGAGGTGAGATCATCACCAGGATTCTTACGTTTTAGTGCTATAAAATCGTTAAGATAATTGGAGATGCGAGGTACCGCCTGGATATACGAAACGATATTTGGCAAAGTGAAATCAAAGTTTAATCTGGATGTCCAGTACCAAAACTCATCCTGTTCTTCAACAGGGATCCCTAACAATTGTGCTGTGACACCAATTTTCAGGGGAACAATATCGCATCGATGAGGTCAACGGTTTCCTGATGGGCGAGTTTATCTAACAATTGATCACTGAGACTCTGCGTGAATTGCTCCCAAGAAGAAATCTGTTGCCGCATAAAGCCTTTATGGACGAGATTTCGCAGCCTACGATGATCAGGATCATCCATGGTCAGCATATTCCGCAAGTACGGGCGGATTGGGCCAGGAATATACCAGATAAGCTTGCGTCCCGAGGAGGATCTGACATTGTTGAAATCGTGAACGAAGCGATCATCTTTCATCACTTCAACCACATCTTTGTAGCGCGTTATCAGATATAACTTCTTCAATATATAGCGCGCCTTATAAACCGGGGCATGCTTCCGCATCCAGGAAAAGTATAGGTATTTATCGCGACAAAAGCTTTCTGAGGCAATGTTGAGATTTCTCATTTAAGCCCACACCATTCCAGGCAACGCGTATTAAGCCTGTTTACGAGTATCCAATTTTTCTTTGGCGTATTGATAGCCTATTTCGACCATATCGTTTATGCCCTTGAAATCTAGCAATCCAAAGTTCTCGACCGGCAGCCGCAAATACTCATCGGCCAAATCACTTTCGATCAACTCGATCTGATCTTGAATACTGTTGAGTTCACTGGTGCGCTGAAGAATTTGGGCAATAGCTGGAATGCGTAAGGACGGCTGGAAGGGATTGATACGGCTCCAGAGCACTTTCCAGCCGCTGATGGAGGCACCCAGATAGGAGTTTTCTGCCATATCTATGGGAGGGCTGACATCAACGGCAATCACAATACCTTTGCCTACTTTTTCGCGCATAATATCGATGGGAAGATTATCCAGCAGGGCGCCATCGATCAAAAGGTCTCCGTTTTCCAGGACCACCGGCGGGGCAAATCCAGGCAGCGAGCCGCTGGCCCGCAACCCCAACCAGACTTCACCCGTATCGTGGACCATTTTCGATGCTCGCGACAGATTACTGGAAACCGCAAAACAGGGAATCCAAAGATCTTCGAAACACAAGTTCCCAAAGGTTTTCTTTAGTTTTTGGCTGAACTTTTTCCCAGAATCGAGAGAAATGAGAGGCAAAGTAAAGGAGAAATTGGCATTGCCAGAATTTTGTTGCCATTCCACCATTTCGGGTGGTTCGAACCCAAATGAATGCAGTGCCGAGATGAAAGAGCCTGCGCTTGTGCCGCCTATATAATCGATGGGGATACCTAATTCAGACATGGCTTTCACCACACCGATTTGACCTGCACTGCGCATACCCCCGCCGCTAAGGACAAGGCCTACTGCTTTCCCAGCAATAAAACGAGCCAGGCGATCCAGGTCGGGCTGGTGTTCGCTACGAATATGGTAATGGGCGCGCAGATTTCTGACTGCCAACCATGCAGCTGTGTTTTCGGGTCTCTCGGTATCGCTGGGGTGCACCAGCACCAGGGATACAGGCGAATTCAGAGTGTTCTTTTGAATATGATCGGCTTCGAAATTGCTGGGTTCAGGAGTCTGATCAGCATCGGCCATCAGATAAATTTGATCAGCCAATCGCATACAGCGATCATTCCACAACGAAGGCTCTGAATCAAGGATGTACAACAGATAATCATGCTCGGCTTCCATTTTGTTCAGCCAGGCGTTAAGGCGAATGGAATCCGGGGTGTTTTCTTCAGCATTGGCGACCTGGGTGGAACCGAAACGCTCACCCACAGAGACGCTGCTGATAAGCTGGGTTCTCCCAAGAGAAGAAAGGCTGGCTTGAATTTGATCTGCCACATACTGGATATCCAGGCTGGGGTGCAATGGCAATAAGGCAACATCATCAGCGAAGGTCGCCGGTTGTTTATCCAGAGTCCCGTGAAGTTCGCGGATGCGGTGAACAAGGATCTGGTTCAGTTGCCCCATTACTTGCGGAAATTTCAGAAGCAATTGTTCAAAGTTTTGCTGAGAGATGCGTACCAGATCACTGTCGCGATCCGCATAAATGGAGGTAGTACGCTGACTGCCGGAAAAGAATTCGATTTCTCCGATACTCTCTCCAGGTTCGATTTCGTCAACCACATTCACTTCACCGTTATCTTCGTGCACACGCGCTTCGACCCGGCCATCAATAAGGATATAAAAGTCGCCGCCGGCATCTCCCTGATGATAAAGGTATTCTCCGCGCAATATCCGCACTCGTTCGGTATTCTTTTCGATCATCTCAATACCATCTGCATCAAGGTGCCCAAAGACGGTAGGTAACGCCCGGGCAAGATAGTTGCGCCAAAGTCGCTCTTGGACCAGATTCCAGAGAGGTTTTATGATCTCGGGTGATTGATCTAGAAATTGATCGAAACTCGATTTCGGGAATTTAACCAGAATAGTTTTTTCAAGAGCCGAAACGGAATAATGCCGTAGCTCGCCAGACAACACTTCCATTTCGCCAACCGTTTCACCGACCGGTATACGATCGACTTCTCTCGCAGACTGCTCACCTGATTTGAAGGATGCCATCAACTCTCCCGAGCAAACGAGATAGATAGCATCAACGACATCCCCCTGTGCATAGAGGTCATTCCCTGCTGAAAGCTCCACCAGGGAAAGTGTCTCGAGCATACTATCTGCTGGAACTGCGGTGCTGGGTGCGAAGACTTTCGCACGTTCAAACTCAACAAAATAATTTTCGTTCGTCATTAGGTTTCCTCACATTCTCTAAAAATATTTTGTACCCGAAATCATTTTTCTTGAATTACAACGAAATACACAAATGGCACAAATGCACAGGTTTAATCCAATAATCATGATTTTTCTCAGAAACTTCGCTCAAATTCGTGGCCTTGTTGTGATCATTCTGGTAAACCTTGGGTACATGAACCAAAATCAAAAGGTCACCCGAAAATCGCTGAATTTGATATTGGGCGGTCCGGCACTTAAGAAGTAGTTGACCGAGATGCTTGGCTCTGGCTTAATGGAATAATTGGCATGATGCAGAAAATACCCCAGCAATGTCTTCCAAAATCGATGCGCGGTGCGGTTCTCATTGGCCGCACAGCCGTAAGGGCTTTCCCCACCTTTGGAAACAAAGAATTGATAAACCTTTTCTTTCAAGGCCGGGTCACGGTCGTAGCGCTCTGGATCGCACTCATTGGGATTGGCAAACACCTGAGAATCTCGATGCACGTAGGGCATGATGGCAATCAATAATTCGCCTTTACTGATCTGGTATTGATGCCCATCGCCAGACGGAAGGATAAAATTATCCATGGCTTCACGGACAACCAATGGAGGTCTTGTGAACAACCTGTTACATTCGGTCATGAAATTGTCCAGATAGAGGACTGCATCCAGCGCATCCAGGTCGGTCCAGTCTTGGGGATACGAAGCGCGTACGCGCTGACGCAGGTCTTCATTCAGATGCAACATCGTGAGTGTAGGGTAGAGCGTGCGCGAGATCGCGCCACCACCGTTGACCGTACATTGGAATACCATCATCTCAGCAAGTCCTTCCTCAGGGATACCGTATTCATGCGCCATACGTTGATAGGTAGGCCAAAGTGGCGAAGTACGCACCAAAGCGGCCATTTCTTCGGCTGCTTGGGTCACCTTCTTCCCAGGGGAGGCTTTAAGCATGGCGTCCATAATCCAAGAGAAGGGTGGTGTATCCGTTGTCAAGATGACGCTGTTGACATGCCATTTGTGGATCTGCTCTGGAGTTGGGGCGACATCCAACAACCATCTCCAGGCTACTGTGGCACTGACGTAATTGAGCTCATGTTCCAGCGATAAATAGCGGTCGTTCTGCCATCGATCACTATATTGCGTAAATGCGTGTTCCACAGCACCAGCGATCTCATTCTGGCGATGAACCAGGGCAGCTTCTGTGAAGGCCCGGGTCCGAGCGTGCTCGTCTCCAATGGAGAAAACCGCGGGGCGTAGTGGATCTGTGGCATAAGGGCGCATGGTCACCGCGCCAAATCGAGGCATCGAATCTCTCCGCAGCAAGCTCGCCGGCGCGTTGACCAGGAAACTTGCTGAAAAATGATCCGAAATGCCGATCATCTTCAAACCTGGATGCATCCTAAAAACCGTGTTATCGGGAAAGCGGCGCTGTTTTCGCCGCATATAACTCTCGAGGCGAAAAATGAATTCTACAGCATCGAATATGGGCCAGATTGAGAATTTCCCGTACCATTTTCCGGGGGGGGCAACTCCAGTTTGATTTTTGCTGGTTGTTTGCTGTGCAATGGACACTGCCTGCTCTCCTTTAGTGAATATCATCATTGAGCTGGTTGATGAGCTGCTGATCGTGGGGGGGGCGGATGAAACTATCATGATCACCCGGCAAATTGACATACCGCAGGTGATTTCCAAGGATTTTCTTCCAATACCTAAATGGATATTTCAGGTGCGAAACCGTCCAGGTTGGAGTGAATAAGGTTGCCTGCTTCACCGTTATCGGCTCTGGCTGATAACTGCGCAGAGCAGACACTGATCGAGCCAGGCCTGGATCCTGAAATAGCGCTCTCAGGATCCTTACCAAGCGCAAGGATTCCATCTTATCTGAAGCTTGCCAACCGGAAAAAAATTTCCTAAACTTCAAAAATGTCTTATAAGACATTAGAGATAAAGGCATTGGTGGGTCGAGCAAGCCGAGATAACCTATGGAATGGCCCTGTTCCATCAAATATTCCGCCAGAGCCACACTCATTAATCCCCCGACACTGTATCCAGCCAGCAGATAAGGGCCTTCGGGTTGGACAGATCGAATTGATTGGGAATATTCTTGCAGCAAATCGATGAGGGTGTACTTTCGGGTTGAATCTGCCGGGGGTTGCAGACTGTACATCGGACGATGACCATTGGAATGTCCGTGGTTCCGCCCCCAATTCCTGATCGCGAACACATCCCCATATCCTGCAGGGAAGCAGAATAAAGGCGCACGTTCAGCGGTATTCCCCGCGATCTTGATCATGACGGAGGGCTGGGAATCTGAGGGAACAGGCGAAGTTCCTGTGGCGTACCCTCCTCGAGGTCCTGTGAGATGATCCACTACAGCCTGCAAAGTTGGGTATTCTAATAGCAACGCGGCCGTAATCGGGATCTGGGTCCAGGCTTCGAGTTCGACGATCAGATTGACTGCATCCAATGAACTTATGGCCAGTTCAGCAAATTCCATTTCGGGTTTGATTGTGGAGGCGTGCTGCCCCGTAACGGAGGCAATGCGGGCTATCAGCCAGGCTATTAATTTTTCGGGCGTAGGAGGTCCCAGGGTTTCTAAAAGGCTCTCTGCCTGTCCCTGGGGAGGAGAACGCTCCCCAAGGGTATCGATCCAAAGCGTATCCTTTTGGATTGATCCATCCAAATAGGCCTGCCTGCACGCCCAGCGCATCAATTTACCGCTGGTCGTTTTTTGAACAAACCCCGGCCTAGCCAAAACTATGGCATGGCAGGATATTTTAAGTTCTCCCAGGATTATTTCTCGTATATTGCGCCCCAGGGCTTCTAATTTGGATGGCGGTTTATCTTTGCCCTTCACCTCTGCTACGACCATGATCAACTCATTATCGCCCTCGTCCAGTTGATCGTTTACGGATTCAGGAATTGAAAAAGCTATCGTTCGACCTGCCCGTATCCCCAAAATTGAACTGTTGACTACATCTTCAATATCTTGTGGGTAGATATTGCGGCCGTGGACGATCATCATATCCTTGATTCGGCCGGTAATATAGATCTCTCCGTTATTTATGAATCCCAGGTCACCAGTCCGCAAATAGCCATCGGGCGTCTCGTGATCAATGATTTGCGCGTGAAATTGGCACTGGGTTATCTCAGGTTTTTCCCAATAGCCCTTGGCTTTGCTGGGCGAGTGAACCCAGATTTCACCTATTTCATCTGGAGGGCACTTGCGTCGTGTATGGGGATTGACGATTTCGACCTGCGCATCGGCCATAGGTTTCCCGCAGCCAATAAAAACCTTTTGCGATTTGCCCGCCTTTCCAGACCCATTGATCGACAAAACTTGCTTCTCGGCGGCAGCGAAATCTAGAAGCAGGTGATCTTTGCCAAAGGCCGTCACACCGGCAGTATGTTCCGCCAAGCCATACGAGGGGCAAAACGCGGCTGGGTCCAACCCCAATGGTGCCAGCCCGTCGAAAAATGCCTGAGTGGTTTTGTGACTGATGGGTTCAGCCGCGCTGACTATCACTCTCACGGAGCGCAAATCCCAATCTGCGCGCATTACAGGTGGCGTCCTCTGAATTAGCATTCGAAATCCAAAATCCGGTGCAGCTGTGTGCGTGGCCCGAACCCGAGTGACCAGATCGAACCAAACCCCTGGCCTTTTCAGGAAATCTAAGGGGGATAGTAGGTGCATCTTTCCATATCCCATGACCGAATTTAGGATTCCGCAGATCAAGCCAAAATCATGATAATGGGGTACCCAACTAACAGAAATTGAATCCGACGAAAAATGGATCAACTCGGCAACGGCGTGAATTTGGTGTGTGAGATTGTCGAACGATACAACCACTCCCTTGGGATCTGACGTGGAACCGGAGGTGTATTGTAAAAGAGCAACCTCTTCTCCGCTCCCAGGATTGTGCTCGAATCCATCTGATTCTTGGGTGGACACGCGGTCGGTGACGATCCAGGGTAGTTGGAACCAGGCATTATCTTTACCCACGGGACCCAGTTGCCATTGCTTCATCCGCCGGGCAGTATTATAGGTCGAGTTTGTCAAGACAGCCGAAGCACCACTGTCCTCCGCGATGCGGTCAAATTGTCTCAAAAATGCCTGGGGGTTGAACGGATTGGGCGGCATGACGGGCACAGCAATGAGTCGGGCCTTTAGACATCCCAAGAATGCGGGTATAAAATCCAATGTAGGCGGATAGGCCAGTAATACCCGCTCACCTTCTTCGAAGTCTTGATTATTACGCAAAAAATGAGCGATTGCATTGGATTTCTGCTCTAACTCTAGATAGGTCAGGGACGCAACCTCTTTTGCCTCCCCATTGTATAACTTGAAGATCGTTTGATCTGGTTTCTGAAGTACATCCTGGTGAAAGCGCGCCAGAAGGGAGCGATCGGATGCAACATCATCAACTTTGGTTAGAATATCAAGGTTAGTTTCAAACATTAGCACATACCCCAATTTCATCAATATTGAACCCTAGATCGGCAAACTGACCCCGGTGTGCCTCCAGCAATTCAATGAATTCTGGATGGATATCACGATCAGGGTTCTGCGTGATCGAGCCACCATCGGTATGGGCCAGAATATAACTGATCAATAATTGAAATGAAGCCAATATGGGCGGCGGGATGACCGAATCATCGTCTTCGTGCGCCAGCTCTCCCGATTGGCTGTATCGCAATCCCACACCGCTGAAGCGCAGTTCGCCCCCTTCGTCATATTGACGCTTGTTGGACCAAGAATGCTTGAAGGTGGCATGATAGATCACATAGCGGCAGACTTGTTTCAGATTTTCCAGGTCGTGATCTTCCGGAAGCCGTGTTTCCGTTATTGGTGAGATCGCTTTTAAGTCTGGGTTGATAGCAAGTTCGCGTGTGGTGAGATCCATACGTTCGTCTTTGGTAAACCAGGCCGGAAGTTCTGGCTCCGCGCTGAGATTGTGCTGTAAATAGCGGCAGAGATATTGCGGAACACTGTTCTCGACCAGCTCTTGAGAAGCGCGCAATATTTCTCTCCAATGCTCCACGATCTCATCATGATTGCGATCGAAGAACCGTTCTACCCAAACGCACAGCACCTGCCAGAACAGGTTCCCAGCCTTGGCATACTCATGCTCTTCACAGATCGGTTGCATGGGGTACCAATTCTTCCAATCCAGGGTTCCCATCACCTGGGCGACGCGAGCATACAACCCATCCGATGTCAAACCGGTTGCATAAGCCAGATATCCGCGAGGACCCACCAGCATTTGATCGGCTTCTACCGTAACCAGGTGAGTTTGTTTCAAATGGGGAAACAACAAATGACGCACCGGATTGAGACGCACATTGCGGTAAAACGCCAGAGCATACTGCTCAATATTGAGATGTGTTTGAGTCAAGTGGACATCGACTTCCGCAGCTAGATTGGCACTGACGCGGGCATGGCGTTTGACCTGCAACCAGGCTTCTCCATCTTCCGGAGAAAAACTTATTTTGCGGACATGATTAGTTCCATTATCTGGGTCCGTTTCCAGCAAAGATAAGCTTATCCGAGAAGGCACCAGGTTCTGATCGACCAACTTGAACTTAATATCGACATTGGGACGCGCGTATTCCCCATCTTGCTGGTATGAATTCCAATGATTGTAATACCAGAACTCTTCTGGGCAATCGGGGTTCTGGTCCAATACACTGACTGTCATGCCGTTCAAAAATCGCTGGGCAAAATATTCATCAGAGCGAGTGAAACCAGGCTGATCCATCTCCAATTTCCGGGTGTGATTGGGCGGGAAATCTCCCTGAATCTGGTCTGCTGAAAGCATTTTTGGGAGCAGCTTTCCCAGGATGACATGCTTGACAGCTACGAGGGCAACACGTGACATAACCACCCAAGACGAAATTTGGCGTGCAGATGAGTATCTTTGCAGGCGTCTTTGGGGTCTCGATAGATCCACCCGAGGAATGGGTGAGCTCTGGTCATACCGCCAGTAGGGCACGGGATGGGTGCCGAAATCAATTTGCGAATCTGATACGCTCTTTGTTTTGCGCGTAGAATAGATGCAAATAACTTTCACCTGCCGCTGGCCGTCATTTGTATAATAAAAATCTTCGGTAAATACTTGCATTGTAAACTGGGGATACCTAGAGCTTGAAGCGATAGAAAGTGGAGCTTGGATTAAATAGCCACCGCTCTCATCCGTCTCTCCAAACCAATATACCGCTTTCGAAAGCGGTGTCTTTCGATAACCTACGCGAACCTTGACGTTATGAAACCCTCCCCTGGGTTGATCTTCTCGTCGAGGTTCAAGTAAAAGTCGACCTTTTATTGTAGTTGAAGACGTTTGGGCTGACATTTTGCTTCTGATTATCTCTTGAAGGAATAGTTCTCTTTGGAATTACCGGGTTGATCCCCCAGATTACGGGGTGAGCATGTATGCTACTTTGCACTCAGCCAACAATCTGAAATATTGCATCGATTCCCAAAGTTCCGAATTATTGTACGATTTCCAAGCTCCTGAGCATGGGGTCGAAGACCATGGCGTAGGCCTGATCAAATTCGTCACTAGGAGACTGCACCACCAGGATATGCGCACTGCCCATCTCATCCACCATGGCCACTAACAGGGCGGAGAGCGCCTCCCCCTCCGGACTAGCATAGGTCGTTGGCAGGAAGCTGGCCTGCGCCAACCCTCCCAGGAAGAACTCCCCCTGTTCCCCATACTGCAAGTCAGGGTGCAGGTTGTACCACATCGAAAGCAAAGCCCCCATGGCACTCTCACTGCCGCCCCCACTCCACGGCACGCTGTTGTACCAGAAGTAGTTCTGATCGTCATCCGGCGGCGAAGCATACAGATAGCCCCCCACCGTGGGGTCCTCGAAGACCACCCAATCCGCTGGATGGTTGACCGACAGCCTGAAGTAACTGGATGCGTAGGACGTCATCTCGGCGATCTCGCCTTCCTGCACCTCGAAGCCCTCCCTGGCAATCAGCTTCCCACTGACATACACCTCCGCCTGATACGCACCCGCAGGCATGGGTGAACCGGTGATGCGCACCCAGCTCTGACCCCCACCTGCACTATCGGGCCATTCCGCTGAGTAGGTCTGATACAGTTCATCTTCGTGATACCAGCGCACCATCCAGGGTGCCTCGGCTGGCATCTGCTCGAAGCGCAGGATGGTGTACACTGCAGGTGCTCCCGGCGCAAAGCTCTCCCCCACATCCAGGAAGCCCCCATCCGCAGTAATCGCCCCGGCGAAAGCGATCTCACTCACCTCGGCAGTGGTTTGTTCTGGTTCGATCTCTTCTAATGTGGCCAGGCTGACAGCCGTCTCTTTGTAGTCCAGGAGCGCCTCAGCCACATCCGGGTTGTCCCTCTCGACAGAGGCCAGATCCACCAGGTCCAACTCGCCCGATGCAAACAGGTTGGCGCGCTCATCCGGGTTCTCTTCCAACATGCACGCCACTGCTGAGTCATAGGTGGTGCTGGCTTCATCTGTCTGCCCAGCCCCCAACTGTGCCACCCCCAGGTTCAGGTAGGCCAGGCACTCGGTCGGCTCCAGCTCAATGGCATGCTGCAAGGCATCGATAGCCTGTGCATACTCCCCTGAGAGGGTGTAGGCCCAACCCAGGTTGGTGTAGACCACCGAGTTGTCATTGCCCAGTTCGATGGCCACTTGCATACTGGCTGCAGCCTGTGCATTGGTCTCAGGATCTGCCCCTTTGAGCCGCTTCTCCAGCAGCGTGTTGCCGTGCGACTGGTAGGCATCGGCATAGATCGGATCCAGCTCCAGGGCCGCCTCGAAAGCCCCCAAGGCTTGCTCGTTGATCTCTCCCGTCTGATCTTCAGGTGCCGCAAAAGCGACGTTGCTCAGGATCAAGCCCTCCACAAACTGCTCCATAGCCTCTTCCGACGTGGCCTGCACCGGCTCCAGATAGACCATCATCACCCACACACCTGAGACCACCAGCATCAGCAACCCGCACCCCAGGAAAACATACCGCAGCCAGTTCTCTATGGTCAACGAAATACCCAACAGGAACAGCACTGCCGCCAGCATGGTCACTACCGACACATACGTGTCCGCTTTGTTCCCCCAACCATCCGCTTCCCGCATGGCCCCCTGCTGGCGCTCATACTCCAGATACGACCCCCGATGGCTCTCCTCGAAGTATCTGACGTAATCCCGGTCGTATCCCGAGGCGAGCAGCGGCGTCAGCTCAGCCAACTGCTCTCGCGAAGCCTGCCAGCGCGTGATCGAAGCCTCCAAGACCTGCGCACTGCTCTCATCCCCACTCATGCGCGCCGCATCCGCCGCACTCTGGAACTGCACGATCTGCTCCCCTGCTTCGTACCACGACGTGTACACATCCAGGCTGTGCGACACCCGCTGGTCCGCTCGAATCAGCTCCCCAAACGCGCTGACTGCATACATCTGCGCTCGCTGGGCTGCCAGATCCTCGTTGATCCCGGCCCGACTCTCGAACACTCCGATCACCGCAGCCCACAGCGTGATCAAGGCCATCAAGATCGTCACGATCCTGTCATACCGGTCCGTAACTTCTAACTCATCTGGAAATTCAATCTCTGCCATTTGTTTCTTCCACTTCTGCTAATCTTTGCTCGTGTCACATTGTCGTTTAAGAGATGGCCGGAAAATGGGGGTGTGAAACACCCCCATTTTCCAAATACGCTTGAAGGTGCTATATAAACCCCAGCGCAATGGCCATGTAGACCATGAAGCCCGCGAAGACCGCCAGACCCCCAACGAACCAGGCGTAGCGCAGCTTGCTCTTGGTGATATGCGCAATGATCAGCAACGTGATCGCAATCGCCAGTCCTCGAATGACAATCACCAGCGAATAGGCTTGTTCAGAGAGTTCAACTGCATCCTGGTAGTCATCTTCCGGATCCACATCTCGGTTACGAACTTCGAAACGCATCTGGTGCTCCAGGTAGGTCTCTTCGTCGAAGCTGCCATCCGCATTGACATATTCCTGCGCAAAGAACGTCCCCGCCGCATTGGCCGCCGTGCGATAGGCCAGGGCTTGCTGGCGCAGCGATTGGGCCCCCGCCACATCCCCAAGCTCCTGGGCAGCTACCGCATCAGCCGTGGTCACCTCGGCCAGGGTGCTCAAGCGCTGGTATTCAGCATAGGCTCGCAGATCTTGGAACATCCACGTACTCGAGGTCACTTTGGCTTTCTCGCGATTCACTGTGGCAATCACGCCCGATACACGTGCGCCTGTCGCTTCCGACTCGATCAGCGCGGACCAACCCCCAAGATATGCGGCAATCAACGATACAATCGCAATGGTAATGGCAATGATTATCTCAAAGCGCTCGGAGTGGTCTTGTTTTTCTTCTTCAGTCATCGTTTGATCTTTCCTTGTGCCCAGGGCTTGGGATTGAAAACCCCTTGGAGATGATCAGGCTACTAATCTGAAACCAAGATAAAGGTACCACCAAAGAGTACTGGGAACTCCACCTGGCCGTTGGCGTTGATCTGCGTATTGGGCACGTTCACCCAGCCACCGGCGCCGCCATTCAGCAAGGGATTCCAACTCATCACGGCCAGGTTGCCGGTGGCCCCTTCGGGGATCTCCAGCGTTGCTAGTACCAGCCCACCTGCTCCCAGCACGCCGCCGCCATTCTCGCCAGACAGGTTGACTTCCAGCCCTGAGAGGTAATTGGTATTAGCTGGCACGGTGGCAGGCAAGCTGACTTCCTCCTGCGGGTCCAGGCTGATGCCGCCCTCCACAGAGACCACTACCGTCACCGACTGACCGTCTTCTCCCAAATTCAGGGTCACTGGCTCAGACGTCCCTGTGTTGAGATCGACTTGCTCACCTGGGGTTACATCGACCACAACAGCATCGCTAACGGCGGCAGCTTCAGCAGCACAACCGGCTACGGGGTCACAGGCGGCCAACACATATGTGCCGCCAGTGTCTACCAGCACTTCGACGCGGCCATCTTCGGTAATGATGATATCCTGCAGGGCTTCCCAGCCACCCTCACCTCCGTTGGCATCCGGGTTCCAAAAGAGTACTTCAATGGGGGCACCAACTAATTCTGCTGGGATTTCAAACGAAGCCAACATAACGGCCTCTGCTGTCGGTGTACCATCCGGCGGGTTCACCTGCTCCAGACCAATATTCATACTAGTAATAAAGGTATCGGTGCCTGGAAGTTCAGCGGGCAAATCCACGGGTGCTAACGAGGTCAAGTTTACTGTAGCGTTGACATTGGTGGGGATCGTGACCTGACCAGCCTGTGATCCCAGAGTAACCGCGTCGGCAACGCCAACTAAGGAAGGCAGAAAGACAGGTTCGCCCTCAGGGATATTGAGAAGCACATTTCCAAAGAGAGCTGGTGGTTGGGGACCGTTCGTAGGTGGGGTTGGAGCTGGAGGTGGGGAACCCGTCCCATCGCCAGGATCGGGAGCAATAATTGGTAATGGTGGCAAGATGATCTCAATAGTGATCGTTACGGTTCCACCAGTCGTAGTCACCCCACCAATGGCTTCCACCGTTCCAATCACTACAGAGCCAATGCTATTGAACTTGACATCCAATCCAGTCCCAGTCAGATCGACACCTAGCGTATGCACTATATTGTCCCCAGGTAAATCTACAGGGCCAAGCGCATTAATTCCAATTCCGGCATCACCTACATCGATGGAGCCACCTGGCAATTGATCAACCCCACCATTTGGAACCTGGAAGATGGCATTACCACCACCTGTGAAAAGCGTACTACTCCCTAGGTCAATGCTACCCGTAGTTTCTGTGAAGAAAATGCGTCCGCCACCGGTGTTGATATTGGAGGTTACGGTCATACCGCCACTGCTGGTGACATCTACATTACCGCCATTGGCGGAGATCCCGCCGATCGATTCTACAGTGCCGATCACCAATGGGCCTGTGTTCGTGAATTCCACTCCATACCCCGAACCGCTCAAGTTGGCACCCAGAGTAGAAACGGTATTGGTGCCTGAGAAAGTCGCCGGACCGCGCCCACTTAGACCCAGGCCTCCACCACCCAGGTTGATGCGCCCAGCACCTGTCTGAATAATATTTCCACTAGGAGCCTTTACGATCATATTGCCGCCACCCGTGGTGATCTGTACGCCATTCAAATCTAATCCAGCGGCATTATCCTTCAACCCCAGACGCCCGCCACCAGTAGAGATATTCTTCGATACCGTCATCCCACCAGTGCTGGTGACATCGACTACCCCATTATTGGCTGTGATCCCGCCGATCGCCTCAACAGTACCAATAACCAAAGGTCCGGTATTGGTGAAACTCACACTGCTGCCAGCACCCGTCATCGTCACTCCTAGAGTGCTGACACTACTGGTGCCCGAAAAAGTAGCACTCTCTTTGACATGCACACCTAATCCGCCCGAACCGAGGTCGATCTGCCCCCCAGCGGCTTGGGTAATTCCGCCATTGGTCGAAGTGAGAACCAAATTGCCACCATTGGATGAAATCTTTCCTGTAGAGCCAACACTAATTCCGCCGGGAGCATCGATGGTCGTTAATCCTGAATTTGCGGAAACCTGACCCTGGATATCTACTCCGCCTCCTGCTACTCCAGTTCCAGCATTAAAGTTTATCGCACCTGCGCCAGGGGCCGTCACCCGACCAGACCCGGCAACGGTGATATCGTTTCCAGCGCCTAAATCCAGATTGCCATCGCCAGAGGTGGCGATTTCAGCATCCAAGGTCAAATTGTCATCTGAGGACGAACCTGAGGCCGTTAGGGAGATATCGCCGCCGGCGTTATCGCGCACACTGCGGCTAACCCGCAGAGGGCTCTGGGCGATGACGACGATCCCACCACCACTGCCAGTGACCAGAATACCATCCAGCGTGCCGACAAGGTTAATATCAACGCCACCAGAATTGGTGATGAATACCCCACCAGAGGAGGTAGCCGACGCTGCAATCACGCTGACCTGGGTCTCAATGGGATTCGCCGCTATTCCCACACCCGTAGCACTGTTCAGGGAAGCAGATCCAGTGGATTGCACATCGGCGCCTGTATCGCCGCCGTCCGTGATGGATCCAGTACGAGCGACAAGAGCGATGGTATTCGCCCCAGCATTCAACTCAGTGACCGTAATGCTGCCACCCACAATCGTCACCTGATCTTTGAAAGTACTGCTGTCCACATCTACTTGGCCTGTGCCTGTCGAAGGGTCACCGATGGTGATGCTGCTGAAGCCGTCGGTCAGTTTAGTCAGGTCGTTGTCATCCAGGTTGAGCGTTCCTGCGCCGCCGCCCAGGCCGATAGTGCTGGCCGTAGTGCTGGGCTTGATGGTCAAAGCACCTGTGCCAGACAGAGTGCCGGCCATATCCACATTGGCAGCAATGATTGAGATGTTGCCCGTGTCGGCACTAAGGCTTCCAGCGCTTCCCGGTACGGTAAATTGGACCTCCCGAAATTCGTAACTGACAGACCGAAGCCGGGATATCTTTACTGAAGAGACGTTTCCAACAGATGTAAAGGCAACGGTCTCGGCAACGCCATTACCGCCTGGCAGGATCAGCTCCTGAGTAGCCCCGATTTGAGTTATGCCCGAGTCGAAGAACTCGATATCGAAGCGGTTGAGTGACTGCCCCGGTTGGTTGAAGCCATTGTGAACGATGATTTCGCTCAGCGTCTTGGGGGAATTGAAACTGAAGGTGAATGACGTTGTC
>CAYWIC010000035.1:0-36258 GCA_964458115.1 uncultured Anaerolineales bacterium
CAGTTCAGGCGATCTTGGGGAGGCATGCCCCAGGGGTTGCCCTGGCGCTCCATGTTGCGCAGCGTATCGCCTACGGATTTAGGCATCTCGCCGGTCATCAGGATCGAGTAGCGGCGCATATCGACCACGCGCTCGGGGGGACGGATGAAGGCTGGGCAGCGCGTCAGGCAGGCTCCGCAGGTTGTACAGGACCACAAGGCTTCCTCTTCGAAGAAGTGGGCGGGCAATTCTTTGGCGCCGTTGCCGTTGGAGCTCGGTGTACCCAGCGAATCCAGCATGGCGTCGCGCATGTTCATCAGCAGGGTTTTGGGGGAGTACTCCAATCCGCTGAATGTTGCCGGGCAGACCTCTTCGCAGCGGCCGCAGCGCAAGCAGGCATCGAACTCCAGCAGGTTTTGAGGCTCGAATTCAGTGACCTGGCCGACGCCCAAGATTTCGGCAGTTTCCAGGTCGTCTACCTTGGTCAGCGCGCCGTAAACGCGGCGAGGGTGCAGGATAATGTTAAGGGGGGCGTTGACGAGATGGCGCAGCTTGGTGAAGGGGATGCTGGCTACGAAAGTCAAGCCTAAGGCAACATGGGTCAGGAGCAGGATGGGGTGGATGCTGAAGGCGGTCTGCGTGCTCAGGCCGGCGTTGGAAAGCACACCCGCCAGCCAGTTGCCGACGAAAGAGTAACGCGCCCATTCGGGGGTTGCTGAGATCAAGCGCATGGATTCGGTGAAGTACCCGGCCAGGGGCAGCAGGGTCAGCAAGGCCAGTGCGTAGTAGTCGTCCCAGGCGGTGGGCAAACTCTTGGGGCGCAGTACCAGCCTTCGGAATGCAGCCATCAGCACACCGGTGAGGATGAACAGCCCAGCCAAATCCATGATGAATTCATAAGCGAAGTACCAGCTCCCTCGGGGGAAATTTTCCAGAGCAAATGGTGTGAAGAGGGCCATCTGCATCAAGTTGATAGCGGTGCCCACGACCTGGATGGTCACACCCCAGAAGATTAACAGGTGCATGATGCCGGGATATAAATTTTTGAGAATGCGCACCTGGGCAACGGCGTGAACGAAGAAATCTCGCAGGGTTGAGGGCCAAGCTTTGCTGGATTTTGGGGATTGGGTAGTGGTGATAGTGCTCATAACTCATCTCCAGCGCTAACGAAGATGTCGCCATCTTTGATCGCGGTAAGCAGGGGGGTGAGGCCCTTGGGTGGCGGCCCAGCGATCACGCTGCCATCGGCGGGGTCGAAGTAACCATCGTGGCATGGGCAGACGATCTGCTCCAATTTAGCATCCCATTTGCAGATACAGGCGAAGTGGGTGCAGACCGCCGAATAGGCCTTTAGCCCGGCGGCGGTGTTGATCACCAGGGCAGGGTAGCGTCCGAATGCCACAGTGCGGGATTCGCCCACGGGCATTTCCGCTTCAGGGGCAACTAACACTGGTTCCGAGGGGGTTTCTTCCAGGTTGGGCGGATAGAAATAGGCTACCACGGGGCCGAATACCGCAGCCAGGCCGGTGACAGCTAGCACTCGGTTGACGACTTTGAGGAAATCTCGTCGGGTAATTTTGCTCATAGCTAACTCACCTCTCCCCAGATGGTCAGGGCGATAAGAATGACCATTAGCACGCTGATGACAATGAAGCGCACGCGGGTGGTTTTCTTCGATTTGTCGGGTTTGTTATCCAAAAACGGCCAGATCAGGACGACGCCGGCAAAGATCACCGGCAAAACGGCCCCGATCGTTTTGGGTAAATATTTGAGCAACTGGTACATAGCCAGAAAATACCATTCTGGCTTGACATGAGCGGGGGTATTCAGCGGGTCGGCGGGAGGCTGCAACCCCACGGGGATGAATAATCCGATGATCCCTATGACGATCAATCCGATTCCGAACCACATGGCCACCTTGGCTTCATTGGTTACGTGATCCGGGTAGAAGGGGATCGGGTTTTCGTCGGGAGATACGTTTTCAGTCATGGGTTTTTCTCCGGTAGTTTAGGTATTGGATATTGGGTATTCGGTCATTAGGGAAACCCTACTATCTGTTACTTGATACCTAATTGTCTACAGTGGTTTCATAATGCCTTGTTTGCGCACCATCAGGAAGTGCATCCCCATGAAGACCACAGTGGCGACGGGGATGATAAGCACATGCAGGGCGTAGAAGCGGCTCAGGGTCTGGGCGCCGATATTCCAACCGACACGCAGGAAGACCAGGGCCAGGTTCCCGATGGCGGGCAAACTCCCGGCGATTTCGGTGGCGACGGTGGTGGCCCAATAGGCTCGCTGGTCCCAGGGAAGCAAATAGCCGGTCAATCCGAAGGCCAGGGTCAGGATAAGCAGGGTGACGCCGCTGACCCAGTTGAGCTCACGCGGTTTCTTGTAGGCACCCATGATGAAGACCCGCAGCATATGGGCGGTACACATGATGATCATGCCGTTAGCCGACCAGTGATGGATCATGCGGATAGCCGCACCAAAGCGCACTTCGCTCTCGATGAACTGGATGCTGGCATAGGCAGCCTCGGGGGTGGGTTGGTAATAGAAGGCCAGCATCACCCCAGTGATCCCCTGGACGATGAAGAGGAAGGCCGTAATGCCACCCAGACAGTACCACCAGCGTCGCTGCCAATCTGGGACCGGTTTGGCTAGCATCTTGGAAAGGGGATCAGATATCTCGTAGCGCTCGTCGATCCACTCCCCAGTACGAGCCATGAGCGGCTTCCAGGGTGCACGCGTTTTCCACATGCTGGTAGATTGGACAACGCCAAAGACCAACACCAGCCCAGCGGTGCCGAAGACCACCCAGCGTGCCAGGGGGGTCCAGAGTCCTTTCTCCTCCCCGGAGATGTGACAGTGGAGACAGGGATCTTGCTGGGGGGGTGGTGGCAGACTGGACGAGAGGGCTGGTATTGCATCCGAAGATACCTCGGATGGCAGCCCAGCGCTTTCACGAACTAGTTCCCAATTAGGCCCATACGCCTTGGCCTGGCTCTGGTGCGCGAAGACCAGTAACAGCGCCGCAACCAGGACGAAGGCGACAGTGCCCAAAAGGATTCGACGAAAGAATAGATTCATAGGTCACCTCGGTGAGGAATCAAGGTTGAGTGTAAAGAACATCCTTGCAAAAGAGCTTCCTTATTAGGGAAACTCCCATAGTTACAGGATATTCGTTATTGGGTATGGGGACAATGTCGGAAGTCTGAAATGAGGTAGGGTGTAGGCCCTAAATTTTTGCAAAATCTACCCTAGAGTAGTACCTCTCTTGAGTGTTGTTGCTTCGCTGAGCAGAAATTTGAACCGCGAAGAAACCAGGAGCGCCAACAGAAAAGATAGAAAGAAAAATTGCAGGACTCGATTCTTGATCAACTCAAGGTGCGTCATCAGGCCAGGGGGGTAATCCCATGGAGCGATTGAAAATGTATCGTCCAATAACACCTACAGATGCCAAAACAGGGATGATGATCAATGCCCCTAAAATGCCCCCAATTACCACTGCGATGATTATGGCGATAAAGACAAGCCCTTCGTGCATATGAACGCTGCGGCCAAATATTCGTGGTCTAAGCCAAATATTTTTGATGTTTATTAGTCCGATGTATACGCCGAGAACCAGGATTGCGAACCAGAAGTTGGATATGGGTAAATAGGTTGAACCTTCGATAATAGCAACAATTGCTGCCAAAATGGCGGCAATCGCGGGGCCGAGATCTGGAATAATGGTCAGGATCCCGGCAATGATACCGAGGATCAGCGCGCCTGGAACACCTAGCACCAGCCAGGCAATCGTAAATACGATGCCGACGACTGTCATCAATGCCAGATTCCCGCGCAAATAACCGCGCCAGATGTCCTTGATTTCTTGATAAATTCGGATAGCATCTGGTTTGTATGGATCAGGGGGCAATGCAAGCAGCCAATCCCTTAGGTGAGCCCAATCTCGCAGCAGGTAAAACATGGCTACGAAAGCAACCAGAAGCCACAGCAAATTCTCAGTGATTATTTCGATCAGGTGAAAGGCGTTTTCAGTGATCCCTTGGGCACCTTCAGATACCCAAAGAATTGGATCGGGAAATAGAGTCCCAAGAAAGAGCTCATATTCGAAGATCAAGATTGGTTGAGTCAGGAAATCTGTCACCAGCAAGACCACTCTTTCGAGATCAAGGATGAGCGCTTGAAATTCATTTATCAGCGAGGGCAGCATGAAAGCTGGCAACGCAGCGATCAATCCGAAAGCGATGAACAGAATTATGATTGCTGATGCCGAATCCGAAAGACGCGTTCTATCAACTAAGCTATTTTTTAGTGGATTGAGGACATATGCCAGAAGCGCTCCAATGACCAGCGGTCCGATAGCTTCGCGTATATACCAGCCTACGATGACAAGGATGATAAACATCGAAGTCATCATCACATAACGGAATGGTTGGCTCCAAGTTTTATCCATAACAGCCCCATTATACTCCCACAGAGTAATATTACAACGAATAGGAAAAGGGGTTCTCAAGGAGTTGCTGGGGTGATCCCCCAGAATTTGGGGTAAATAGGGTGCGGAGAACCCCACTCGCCCCTAATTCTGGGAAGTCCCACGGCGTTTCCCAGAGAGACCGAAAAGGCTCTTTGCGGTTAAATTTAATTGATAGAGATTTTGATCGGTATACAAGATACTTAATCGCGCAATGCCAGAATCGTGTTGCTGGATAAAGCCAGTTTATTTCCCAAGTTTGCGGCAACGATGCGATGGAAGGCAATCGCCAATTCTGGATCCTCGGTCTCCATCCGTTTCATGTTTTCACAAGAGAGATATAAAAGCTTGCCAGGCCGGCTGCAAATGAGCGTAGCAATTGCGCGTTGCTCTGTGTAATATCCGATTTCACCGAAAACTGTTCCAGCTTCCAGCGTTACGCGTAGCTTCCCCTCCGGATCTCTCAGTGATGGTATTGAAGTGAATTGACCGTCTTCAATGAAGTACAAACCTTGGATTTTATCTCCCTCTTCGATAAAGCAATCGCCTTTTGTTGTCTCGATATATTTCAAATATTTCAGCATTCTCGAGGTACTGCTGGACGGCCTAACTTTAGTGTCCGGGGTGATCATCCTTAGCCAATCTTGTTCTTCCCCTGGAGTGGATAGGCTTTCTTCAATAAGCTGAAGGATGGTTTTAGGTTTCGCCGCCAGGCCTACTTCGGAGAAGACATTGATTAATTTATCTTCACACCAGGCTACCCCTTGATCCAGATCTGGAAAAATACGCAGGTCATCATCAGATTCATTCTTGTAAACTTCTCTCTCCAGTTGCGTCTGAATCTTTGGTGATAATCCTGCGAAAACAAGCGAAATTCCTTGATTTTCGACCAGTTGTTTTAGCTTGGAAAAGCTCAAGGCAGCAGAAGAGTCAATGCCAGTGACCAACTGGAAATCCAGAAGCAAATACTGTAACCGGACTAAGTCGGGATCTTCAAGGCGATCTCTGACATTGGCGACTAAACTATTTGCAGTCCCAAAAAAGATGAAACCCTGCAATTTCAAAATATAGAGCATATCACCCCTTTGTCGAAGTAGTTGTTGATAGAGGCGCGGGCGCATAACATGGCTCTGGTAATTGGCTCCGGTGACAGCATGATGGATTACATTGATTCGGCTGTAATTGAGCACGAATAGTATCGTCGCCACAAGGATGCCTACAGCGACTCCTTCAAGGATTCCGACTGTGGCAATTATGATCAGAATCAACCAGATAAGCAAATATTCCGGTTTTGAAAGTTTATGCCAGGTATCATACACAAATTCGATCAGGAAGGAGAGTCCTAAGAAGATCAGTAACCCACCAGCGATCATTTTGGGTAATACAGCCAGCGCAGTTGCACCGAAGAAGATGGCGAATGCAACCATCGCCGAAAAGGTCAACCCACCCAGACGATCCTTCGCTCCTAGTCGTCGAGCGAGCATGGACGAGCTGAGAGAATGAAACCCAACTGGGCTTCCTCCAAAACCAGCCAGGAGATTGGCAAGACCGGTGGTTTTTAGTTCGTAATTCAGGTCGATATCTGATCCGCTCGAAATCTCCAGGCCACTGGCATTCAGAAGAAGTGAAATGGTGCTGACTATGATGATTGTACTCAGGTTGATAATATGCTTGAATATGAACGACCAGTCGGCCTGAGCAAAAGCTTGGATGGTCCAAAAATTAAACAACCCCTCTTGTGGGAAGGGGCCCAGTAGCCAGTTCTCAGATACCGCGGAACCAATAGATCCAGCGCTAAGATAATAGATCATGTAAAACAGAATGAACCCGCCGAGCATGATTCCAGGCATCAACAAATAATGCGAGTAGCGTCGCAACAGGATGTACAATAGGGCGCCAAAAATAATGCCCGGCAACCAGCGAATTAAGAGTTCGGGTTGTAGTAGTGCCAGGCTGGGAGGTCCATTAGCCATCACCCCGACGCCTCCGAGGATTAGGAACCAGCCGGTACCACTAAGGAAGCCGCCCACGACAGGATATGGGATAAAGCGTACCAAGCCGCCCAGCTTGAAGTGTCCCATCAACCAGAAGGCTGCTCCGGTGATCATTGTCGTTATGATCATTGTCGCCACCACAGTGAGGAAGATGATGGAGGGTGGGGCGTGACCAACCATTTCTTTGGTGATGGTGGTGGTTATCACAGCCAGAATGGCCATTGGAACATCTTGGGGAACTGCAATGGAGGGTTCAAATGAGCTGAGTGCAGCGACTACTAGACTCAGAATCAATGCGCCGAAGAGGATGATGCCAACCCCCTGCGGGAGGAAGTCCGATAGCGGCCCAGAAAAAATCATTGCAGTGCAGGAAACGATGATTGAGATTTCTAATGCCCCTAATACAGCTCCAGCGACAAGGTTTGGCAGCAGCATTTGGAGGAGAAATTTCGGTCGTCGTTGAGTGGAGTTGATTCCCATCAATAAATATTTCAATGTCTGGGCGAAAAATTCTGTGAATTATTTGTGGTTCTTGTGTAAATTTCATTATACCCCTATTCTTACCAAAGGTTTTTGAAATATTCTGGGTATCTGGATATTCCCATACCTCCAAATCTGTCAACTGTACATGAAACATATTTTTCATTTGTGCTCTGGAAAATAATCAGGTAACAAGTTTTCTGCATCACGAATTGCCGGGATCATAAACCCGATTGGGGTTAACCAAAACATCAAAAAACCAGTAACAATAAATAAAAGCGACATTCCCGCACCGGGTCCCGTCCCCAGGATATTGCCAAACAGTGGGGATAATGCACCCCCGGTTTGCATCGCCGGCTCAAATATCTTTTCTGCCATAGGTCCGGCAACCAGATTGCCCAAAGGAATCATGGCGCGAGAGGCAGTAATCCGGGCGGACATCACTCTGCCTTGTACATCTAGGGGGATCTTGGAATGCCAAATGGGCGCTAAAGCCCCATTAAGGATGGGGATGAAGAAAAACATAAAAAATGCACCTGGAATCCAGCTCACGAAATCTCTGCCAAACCCAAAAACCATCCTGCCTATTATGGCACTGAGCGCCATGCAGATCAGTGCTCCCCTGATCTTTCTCTTGGGACCACCCCAAATACTGATAAGCACACCCCCAATCACTGCGCCGCCGCTCATAATTGCCTCTACATAGCTCAGAATCATTTGATCACTACCAGTTCGAGCCAGGATGAGAGGTGATAGCATGGCATTGCTTACCGTGCCTATCAAATTCGCCGTCATCCATAGTAACTGCAGCCCTCTAAAACTGGGACTTGCCAGGATGAACCGGAACCCGAAGAGTATGTCTTGCAGAAAACTCCCTTTTGAGTTGACGCCAACATCCGTTTGTGCAGGCTGAGGGATTTTTGTAATCGCAAGGGTGATCAGCGCGATCGAAAATGTCAGCAGATCTATTAGCAAGATGTCTTTTATGTCCGTAAAAGCCAATAGGCTGGCTGCTGCAACCGGGGAGAAGATACTGGAAGCTGTCGCTGCAAGCTCTTGCATGCCGTTGGCACGTCCGAAATTCTCCTTAGAAACCAACAGAGTGATCGAGCTCATCAACGCTGGAACCTGGATGCTGTCGGCAACGCCAATTACGAAAACGGCGATGTAGATATGCCAAATCTCAAGATTCCCAAACTGGGCGATCCCCAGCAAAGACAGGCTAACCAAGCATGCCATGGCATCACTGGCAATCAAGAGCACTTTACGCGGTAAGCGGTCGGCCAATGCTCCTCCGATGGGCCCGAAGATGAGCATAGGCGTAGTCCAGAAGAACCCGGTTATTGCCATTGCAGTAGGCGATTCTGTTTGCTGGTAGACCCAGACAGTCAGTGCAAAGCTGGTCATTCCTGAGCCAAAGAGAGAAACGAATTGACCCGACCAGATAGTCAGAAACCCGCCAAATCCCTTACTTCTCATGATGCTTTCCAAGTAACATTTTCCATGTTATCGCTTTGCATACGCTCCCCAAAACATCAATATGCCCACTATACCAAATGCAGACACCTTGATCAGGTGGTTGTTGGTTGCCCCCTCAACTGACATGATCCCAATATAAATGCCCATGGCGATGAATGCACCAATGGCAATAACGGCAAAAAGCCACCGGGGAGTTGCATAAGAATTTTTGTTTTTCATTTTGATCTGCCTTTCAAAGATATTTTTTTGACCGTACACATGAATAGTTGCGTGCTGGGAATTATGGGCTGAGGCTTCGCCCCAGCCCATAATTCCCAGCAAATTTCTTTACTGAGAAAAAGAAATCATTTGGGCGAGTTCATCTTTGGAATACCAATTTCCAGCCGCCATAACACCCAGCGGATCTCTGATATAGCCAACATCCTCAAGGGGATTGCCTCTAACCAAAATCAGATCTGCTCTATTTCCGACTACGATGGTACCGAAATCACTTTCTCCAGTCATCCTCCCGACCACCAGTGCAGCATTGACCGTGCCAGTGGCGATGGCCTCGTAAGGAGAAAATCCGTTTTCTACCAGGATACGCAGCTCGTCATGAATTGAATAGCCTGGGACAATGCCCATCCCCCCGGTGCCAGAGTCAGTCCCCAGCAAGAGCGTTACTTCGGCATCATGCAATGCGCGCAGCAAAATGCGGTCGACGTCATATTTGAACGCACACAAGTCTTCGATGCCCCGGCATTGAACAATGTGCTTTTCTTCACCCCGTTGAAAGTTCCCCAAATACGCTCGCTCAAAATAGACATTTTCAGCGCGTTCCAGGAAATCATCAGGTTGGAATAGCTTCATATGGATGACGTTATCGACAACCATTGTGGTACAAACCGGGACCTGTGAAGTTCGTATCCGTTGAGAAATTCGAGCTATGGCCAGAGAGTTTTCTTTCTCGAAATCAGCGAGAACGGAGCTTGCGCCAATATCCCATTGAGAGAGTGCAGTCTCGACAATGAATGGCAACCAAACGTTAGGAGATAAATATCGCTCTCTATCGAAATCAATAAACTCAAAGAAGAGCTCTTCTATATGGGCAATCTCATCCAGCCCTTCGGACAGCGCCAAATCTAATCCCACTCCGAAAGGGATGTGACCGCTGGTGTACATGCCAAGCTCTTTTGCAGTAACCATTGCTTGGTGGAAATCCTCCGGCGAAAGAAAAGAATAGAGCTTCAAGAAATCGAAACCCATAGCATAGTTTTGACGAACGATTTTCTGAGGGTTATCTAACGGACTTTCATAGAGCAACTCGCCTGAAGAATAAATCGCTGGCCCTATGCGGGTTCCCGAGCGAATTTTTTCTCGTCGTTGAAGGGTATAGGTCAGTGATCCATAAGGTGCAAAATCTCTAATGGTCGTGATGCCATTTGCCAGATATAAGTTGAGAGGATTTACAGGCCAAATCTCCTCATTTTCCCATTCCACACTTGTGTGCATATGCAAATCGGCCAGACCGGGCATCAGGAAATACCCTTTTCCATCGATGATGGTTGTGTTTTTGGGCAAGTGCATTTGATCTGCATCACCAATTTGTGAGATCCTCCCGCTTTGAATGACGACTGTTTGGTTCTCGACCACAAACTCACCTGTCATCGGGACGACGTTGACATTGATGAAGGCTATCGTGGGCTCAGCACGCGCACAACTCAAATATATATTGGTTGCGAGTAGAACAATAATGGTCTGGACGAAGGGGTTTTTCATCATTTATTTGACAGCTCGTTTGATAACACCTATCGTGGCAAAGATGAACGCAATCAGAATCGAGCTGCAAATGATACCCACGCCACCTGCCACCGGAAGGCTGATCTTCCCAACGACCTTGAAGAACTCCCAGAGATAATTTGGGCCGAGGGAAACTGTGATCTCTTGATCTCCATGATCACCTTGAAAATCACAAGCAAAGGTGTAGGCATCCGGCTTATTGACCGTAATGCTCATAATCAATACACCAGAACGACCGAGATCATCAGACGCATAGCGATTGGTCTTGACATAGTCGGGGACAGCCTCGATCTTCGAGCCGGTCGATTTCGTAGTTAGCGAACATTCCAGCGCAGGAAGTGCCTTTCGTTCATCGTCCGATATAGTCTGTTCATAATAGATGCCATAAGCGCCCGTGCGCGTTAGTTCAACAACGCTAGATCCGGGAACTTCCAGATAGTGTTGAGTTTCCTGATAGGCTTCTTTGATCAAATTGGGATACGAAGCCAAGCCCGATCTTCGAAAAAGCCATGCTGCAGCTGCTAATCCAACGAGAGTTATCAATCCCGCGATATAGATGTACTTCTTGTGTGATTGTGATCCTTTTAAGTGCATATTATTTCTCCACGACTGTTTATTCGAGTCTCAGGGATCGCTGTGAAAGTTTTCAGATTTAGGAGTATGGGGCATGTTGCTCACGCCCCATACTCCTAAATCTGGAGTTCACTAAAAGAATTCCTAGAGATTCGTCAAATCTTTATTATTGGGCTGTAGAATAGCACGAGAGCATAAGCAACACATCAGTCTCGGGAGATAATTCAACCGATACTGGAGACAGGTTTATTTTCCTATCGCAAGGATGAGATGGACTGCTGTCGATATGGAGTGTAAGCGTGTAATCTCCCCCTGAAATCGTTATGCGCGCCGAACTATTCCCTCTTGCCAGGCGTAGACTGCAGCCTGGGTGCGGTCCGCAAGATGGAGTTTGCTCAAGATGTTGCTAACATGACCTTTGACTGTACCAATGCTGATAAAAAGTTCTTCAGCAATTTTTTGATTTGTTAACCCTCGAGCAATAAGGCGTAATACCTCTATTTCTCGCTCTGTGAGATCTGAAAATATATTGCCTTTTTCAGATTCCCCACTGCTGATTTGGTTGATCAATCTTGCCGCTACCCGAGGATGAAGCGTCGCTTCACCTCTTGCTGCTCTTTGAATGGCTTCCACCAGTTCGCGCGCTTTGACGTCCTTTAGCAAATAAGAGATTGCACCGGCCTTGAGGGCTGGAAAGATATGTTCATCCTGGTGATAAGATGTCAATACAATTACCTGTGAACGCGGGCTGACCTCTTTTACCTTACGGGTGACCTCCACGCCATCCATTCCAGGCATTACCAAATCCATCAAGATTACATCGGGCACATTCTCTTGAGCAAGTTTGATCGCCTCTTTCCCCGATTCGGCTTCAGCAACGACCTGAATTTCGAGTTGCGCTTTCAGGTACCCGGCAGCACCCTGGCGTACCATTTCGTGGTCGTCCACGATCATGACGGTGATAGGTTCTGGCATAACTAGTTTCCTTCGACATCCTTCGGAATTACAACACAAATCATCGTCCCCTTTGCAATTTCGCTCTTTATGGTGAAATTCCCACCCATTGATTGCGCCCGTTCGCGCATCGAACTAAGTCCCATTCCATCGGTCCGCTGGATAGCGTCAAACCCCTTACCATCGTCTCGGACACAAAACTCAATTGAATTTCCCCCAAATGTCAGCGAGACCTCGACGGTTTCCGCGGCACTATGCCGAGCGACATTGGCTAGAGCTTCCTGCATGATTCGATAGGTCACCTGTTTGATTTCCAGCGATAACTCCACAAATCCTTCTACGTTTAGCGTGGCTCTGATCCCAGACTGATGTGCCCACTCGATGATGTACTCATTTAGAATATCGTCAAAGCGAGTTCCGTTCATGGAGGGCGGCCGTAACTCATGGATTAAATCGGTCAACTCTTCGCGTACCGAATCGATCAGGTTGTCGGCTTCGACTAAATGGCTTTTTGCCGTTGTAGGATCGCGATCGAAGAGCGTGAGTGCAGTCCCCATATGAAACGAGGCTGCCAGGGCTTCTTGTTTAGCGCTGTCATGCAGGTCGCGGGCCAGGCGGTTGCGTTCCTCGGAAACTGCCATCTCCCGGCTTCTCTTGATGAAATGCTGCAATTGTCCTGCCATTTGGTTCAAGCGGGCTGCCAATTGACTGATCTCATCGCCGGTCTCATCTTCGATGAATTCAGAAAAATCCCCTTGGCTCCAAGCATCGGTTACTTGTGTAACGCGCAGCAGGCGGTTTGTCATCCCCCGCGCAGTAACGAATCCAAAGAGCGTGCCTACGAACCCTGCAGAAAGCAAGAAGATCAACGCGCTCTGGCCCAGCACGGTGAGAATATTTGCGGGGATATCGTTTTCCGTCGGCAAGTTTTCGAAATAAAGTATGCCCACTCCTACTACTTTTTGACGAGCTTCATCGAGATATGGAATGGCGAAATAAAAGCGTTCATTGGGCTCAAGGGTCACAAACAAGCGCTCGGGATCGATTTCCCCTCTCAATGCGGTATTCAACGGTATTTCTAATCCTGGAAGGACATCCAAATCCAAGGGTTGGCCGATATCTTCTTCCGAAACAAGAGATGAGTTCGTCGCGCCAAGCAAAATACCTTCAGGATCAACCAGGAGAACACTTCCATGACTTGCGGTTATTAACTGGACCTGGAGGTCGCCAATCCGAAATAGTTCAAAGTGCGTGATCTGAAAATCTTCATCCTTTAATATCAAAGATATTAACTTGCTATCAATAGGATTTTTGGACAATATATAGCGCCATTCGGGTGGCACATTTTCACTGACGATTTGAATCCATTTTTGTGGGGAAAGCACGCTATTGAGGATATTGATAGGTACAAGTACTTTTGAAAAAAGCAAAAATCCCAAAATAGCCACAATGACAAGCAAAGACCCCACTATAACCGCAGAATAGCTCAACGTTAATTTCCACCGTAGCAGGTGAGTGAAATTTTTCAAACTGAGAGATTGAGACATTGGACTCAGTATAATCCAAAACGAATCAATAGAAACTAGTCTGGAGTAGGGACTTGCCCCTTACTTGGGTTATATTTCAATGATCTTTTTACGAATCGCATACTTAATCAAATCCCCCTTGCTATGCAGGTCGAGTTTCTCCATCAGATTAGCTCGGTGAGCCTGAACGGTCTTGATAGCGATGCACAAGATCTCGGCAATCTCTTTATTGGTATAGCCTTCGGCAATTAATTGCAGCACCTCCCGCTCACGGCCTGTGAGGCCATTGGCGCTTTCGGCTGGTCGAATTTCTCCCCAGCGCAGGTAATCTTCGATAACAAGTCTGGTGATGGCAGGGGAGAGAACCGCTTCTCCTTTGTGCACACAATGGATGGCGTCGATCAGTTCACCCGCATTGGCATCTTTGAGAATGTACCCCGCGGCGCCAGCGGCAAGGGCTTGGCGGATGTAACTCTCGTAATCGTACATGGAGAGGATGATTACTTTACTCGAAGGGTGAGATCCCACGATCTGAGCGGTGGCTTCCAGGCCATTGAGCAGGGGCATGGCCACGTCCATGAGCACTATGTCGGGGTTGAGATTGCGCGTAATCTCTATGGCGGCGCGGCCATCTCCTGCCTCGCCGACCACCTTCAACTGGGGATCTTTTTCCAGCAAAGAGCGGATGCCATCTCGCAGGATGGCGTGATCATCCACCAATACGATGCGGATTTCAGCCATACTTCGATTGTATCATTTAAGAAACCGGGTTCCTCCTGACAAATCTCTTGTTTTGAGAAACCCCGTTACCCTATAAGAAATTGAACTTCTCTGATGTAGAAACAAAAAATAGTTCGTAAGACCCTAAAGGTCAATAAGACCTTTAGGGTCTTTGCTAGACTATTCTGTGTTGATACATATTTTAAGCGAATGCCAGTGATTCAACGCGAAGATCGCGCAGGCGTTGCCCAATGACCTGGGCAGCCTTCTGAGTCATGACATAGCCAAAGCCGCAGTCGTTGTCGAAGTCCTTCACCAGTTCGTCGGCGTCGAACGCTATCACTCGACAGGGCGCCAGTGCTTTTGCAGTGGCTCGGGCTTTGTGAGGCGGAATGAGTCCTGCCCAGCCAAACATCTCTCCTGGGCCGACAGTGCTGACGACGATATCCTTGGTCTTCAGCTTACGGGCAAATTGATCGGCGACTTTGTGCTCGACGTCGCGTTCAGGAACTTCGTAGACAATGCCTACTGCGCCTTCCAAGTTGATGAAGAATTTTTGTAACTCATCATCTTCGTGGAAGAAATAATGGCCTTCCTCTACAATTTCCTCGGTTCCTAGTTTGGCCAGTTTATTGATCTGTTCAAGGTCCAAGCCCGCAAAGAATGGGAATCGCCGGATTAGTTCAGCTGAAATCATGTGACCTCCTTATGAAGAGAAACATGTCAATCTGAGCGAAGTGAAGAATCCCCGCTCAAAGAGCGGGAGACCCTTCGTTCGCCAAAAGCGTGCCTTCGGCAACTCAGGGTGACAATTTGTTTATTTCTCAAATCTCGTCCAGCACCATTTGTGTCACCTGGGGGATGGCTGCGGCGACAGCGGGTGTGGGTTCATCGCTAAATACAAAGATCTCCTCAACTTCGACGGCAAATATCAGCACATCTTTTGGAAGAGGCAATCCCATTCGGTCGGCCATGTCCAGGGCGGTGTTCAGGGTTGTATCGTGAGCAGAGGCGCTGTGTTGGGTGGGGCTGATGTCTTGTAGATCTTGTATATCCATCCTGTGGATCGTGCCAGGTTTATGACCGTTTCCATTAGGATGATAGAGTGCATCGATAAGGATGACTCGATCGTAGCCGACCATCAACTCCATCAGGCGAAGTCCGCCTACACTGGCTTCGGTGACCGCGACGTGTTCTCGTTGAGCTTCGGAGAGCGCTTCATCGACGCGATAAGCAACCTTAACACCGACACCATCGTCTGTGAGAATGGGATTGCCCAATCCGACAATGAGAGTCTTCATACTGGAAAAAAGTGTAAAGTGAAGAACAGAAAGTGAACAGTGACGAATGGCCACTGTTCACTACTATTGTTCACTGATCAGTCAACGTATTGGCTGATTACGTCGATGATTTCGCCGTCGGCGTCGCGGATAGTCACCTCGAGAGGCATCTGTCCGGGCAGAGAGTGGGTTGCGCAGGACATGCAGGGGTCGTAGTTGCGGAAGGCCATCTCGATCATATTGAGGATGGGTTCGGTAACTTCGGTGCCCTTCTTGATCAGGCCTTGCGCAGCCTTCTTGATGGACATGGCGATGGGGGCATTGTTGTTGGTGGTGCCCACAATCAGGTTGACCTTGGTCAGGATGCCATTCTCGTCAGTGGTGTAGTGATGGGTCAGCGTGCCGCGCGGGGCCTCAACGCTGCCGACACCATCAGTAGGCGTGTTGGTGACGATGGGGCGGACGTTGGGGTCAGTGATCTCAGGATCAGTAGCCAATTCCAACATGCGTTCCGCTGAGTACAGCAATTCGACCAGGCGAGCCCAGTGAGTTGCCAGTCGGGCGTGAACTGGCTTGTAGCGGCCGTTTTCCTTGGTGCTGCCCAGAGTCTCATAATATTTCTCGAAGAACTCTTGAGCCTTGGGGGTGGCCATACCATCAGCCGCGTTCAAGCGCGATTGAGGTGTGGCGGTATAAACGCCGCTGTCCATGCCATCCGTGAAACCGTTCCAACCGACACCTTTCAGATAGGGGAACTTGAGATACGACCAGGGCTCTACATGTTCAGCAACATGCTCGGCATAATCCTTGGCTTCGTATTTTACAAATTCCTTACCTTCAGGGTCGGTGACGCGGATCAAGCCATCGTAGAAGTTGACGTGATTGTTCTCGTCCACCGTACCCATGTAGTACGTGCTATGAGCATAAGCATCGGAGAGAATCAGATCAACATAGGCCTGGTTCGCCAAGACGACGTCCTCGAAGAGCTGCAAGCTGAAGAGAGCGAAATCGACATTCTCTTTGGCTATGCCCTCGATCTTTACGCGCATCTCTTCGTCAACCGCCTGGCTCCAGCCACCCGGAAGACCAGCAACCGGGTGAATGCCGCGACCACCCAACCATTGAATGACCTCATGGTTTCGCTTGCGGCAGGCGATTACCTGCCCGCCAATTTCCAGTCCGACCTTATGGATCACACCCAGAACATTGCGCTCTGCAGGCGGTCCATCGGGGCCGATGACGAAATCAGGGCCGCCAAGGGCGTAGAAGTGCACCGCGTGGTCAGTGCAGTAAAACGAGTTGTAGAACATCTCGCGGATCTTCTTGACTACAGGGGCAGGCTCGACGTTGAAAAGAGCATCCAGCGCCTTCGTCCCTGCCATGTGGTGCGCCTCGGGGCAGACACCACAGATGCGATTGGTGATGCGGGGCATCTCCTCGGCCGGCCGGCCGACGGAGAATTGCTCGAAGCCACGCAATTCCGGGATCTGGAGATAGGCGTTTTCGACGTTGCCTTCTTTATCCAGGAAGATCTCAATCTTCCCGTGGCCTTCAAGACGGGTAATGGGGTCTATGGTAATGCGTGACATTTAGGCCTCTCCTTTCCCGTTACTACCATTAACTTTGGCTCGTTTGAGCATTGAATGAGACATGCTGAAGCGATAGAAGGTGCCTGCGGGGTCCGCAATGGTATCGACGACGGATTGGATCTTCTCTTCCAACTCATCCTCTTCCATAGAGTGATCTCCAGCGCCAATCACTGAAGCGACTGCGGAGAGCATCTTGGCTCCCTGGTCTTCTACGCCAGGCAGTGGTCCGTAACAACCTCGGCAACCCATGCCCACTTGTGGACAGAGCGCGCCACAGCCGCCGTTGGTGGCCAGCCCCATGCACATGATGCCTTGTTCGAGCAGGCACTGTTCTGGATCGGGGATGATCTGATAGGGGCGGTAGAATTTTTCGATTTCTTTCTCACTCTTGACGCGCTCGCATTCCTCGCACACGGCTACGTTGGTCACACCAACGACAGATCCGGCCGGGGGTAGGGGAGCACCCTCGAGCAGGCCAGCAACAACCACTTGAAGAACAGCCCAAATTTGGGGCGGTTCAGGGGGGCAGCCGGGCAGGTAGTAATCCACATCCACAACCTGGTCCAGAGACTTGACCGTGTGGTAGAACTCGGGCAAGGTCAGTTCGCCCTCGGCAACATCGACACTGGTCAGGGGCACAACGCCTTCGGGGTTATCGATAGACTGGTTGTCAAGATAAACCGTGTTGAACGTGGCCTCTTTGGATGTGAGGTTGGAGAGCGCTGGAATGCAGCCCTCGTATGCGCAGGATCCGTAGGCCACCATGACCTTGGATTTCTGGCGCAAGAGTTTGGCCATGTGCTCGTTTTCCGAGTTGCGGATCGCGCCGTTGAACAGACAGACGTCGATATAGCCGTCGTCATAGCTTTCAACGTGGTGTACTTTGAAGTCCGCAATGCAGGGGAAGAAAGCAACGTCGAAAATTTCATCCACAGTCAGGATGTGCTCGTGGATATTCAAGACGGAGATTTCGCAACCGCCACAGGAGGAAGCCCAGTACATTGCTAATTTAGGTTTTTCTGACATTGTCACACCTCCTCAGCTACAGGTTCGGCGGCTGCAACTTTATGGCCGTTGCCGCCAAT
Organism: uncultured Anaerolineales bacterium; assembly: GCA_964458115.1. Classification (GTDB taxonomy): domain Bacteria; phylum Chloroflexota; class Anaerolineae; order Anaerolineales; family UBA11858; genus NIOZ-UU35. The sequence continues at coordinate 17,916 of CAYWIC010000035.1, forward strand.
AACCTTTTCGTTCCAATTTAGCGGGCCCAAAGCGCGGATCTCTTCCGTCATCTGGTCGACTTTCTGAGCCAGGATGATGCCTTCGGAAGCTGAAGCCCAAAGCAGTTGGACGCGATCTTCTTCGACGCCCAATTGCCGGAGCATGGCTTTAAGCAGCATAAATCGGCGTAAGGCTTTGATATTTCCATTTACGTAATGGCACTCGCCGGGATGACAGCCAGCGATCAGCACACCATCGGCGCCTTCTCGCAGGGCTTTTAGCACGAACTGCGGATCGACGCGCCCACTGCACATGACCCGGATGGGGCGCATGTTTGGGGCGTAGTGAATGCGGGCTGTCCCTGCCAGGTCGGCAGCACGGTAAGAGCACCAGTTGCACAGAAAACCAACGATTACGGGTTCAAATTGTTCAGTCATAGTTTTCTCCTTATGCCGGCACCTTTTCTGGTTTGACATCCCACAAAATGCCCTCGATCTGCGAGAACAGTTGGTCGTTGGTGAAGTGGGCGCCGGTGATGATACCGCTGGGGCAGGCCGCAACACAGGTTCCACAACCCTGGCATAGAGCGGTGATCACTTCCGAGACCTCGCGGTCTTCGTGGAAGATGATGGCGTTGTACGGGCACATGTTGTTGCAGATCTTGCAGCCCGAACATTCGTCCTGGTTGATGGTTGCGCGCACGGGTTCCATCATGACTGTACCCAGGTTGATCAGACCAGCCACGCGAGCGGCAGCGGCAGCACCTTGGGCTACACTATCGGGGACATCCTTGGGTCCTTGGCAAGCCCCTGCGACATAGATCCCATCGGTCATGGTGGCAACCGGGTCCAGCTTGGGGTGTCGTTCGACAAAGAAACCATCGAAGTCACAGCCCATCTTAAAGAGCTGCGAAACCTCTTTGGAGTCCTCACGAGCTTCCATCGCCGGGCTCAGGATGACCATATCGACTGGAATGCGTCGCTGTCGGCCGATCAGGGTGTCTTCGACCTGAACGATCAGCTTGCCTTCTTCATCGGGAATGCGAGCGGCGTCGGTCACTTCGGCAACCTTGCCGCGGATGAAGTTTGTCTCTTCTTCGAGCAGGCGGTTGTAGAATTCCTCGTAGCCCTTGCCGGGGGTGCGCATGTCGATGTAGCAGTTGTAAACGTCTGCTTCAGGGATGCGTTCGTGAACCAAGTGGGCGAACTTCAACGAGTACATACAGCAGACTTTGGAGCAGTACTTGTGGTAGTTCTCATCGCGCGAGCCCACACAGTGGACAATGGCGACGCTCTTTGGTGCTGATTCCATATCCCGGAGTACGATCTTGCCCTCGGTGGGGCCGGCGGCGTTTACCATGCGCTCGAATTCCAGGCTGGTGAACACATTGGCCAGGCGGCCATAGCCGTACTGTGGGATCTTCTTGACATCGAAGAGATCATAGCCCGTAGTCAGGATGATATTGCCGACATCGAAGGTCAGAATCTCATCCTCTTGGTCGAACTCAATCGAATTGGGTTCCGTGGGGCAGAAGATCTCGCAGGCTTTACATTTGCCGCGCAAGAAATATACACAATTCTCTTTATCGATGACGGGATATTTGGGCACTGCCTGTGGGAAGGGGCGATAAATTACTTTGCGCTCACCCATCCCAGCCTCGAAGATATCATCGACAACCTTGAAGGGACACTTCTCGATACAGATACCGCAACCGGTGCAGTGCTCTTCGTTTACGTAGCGAGCCTTCTTGCGCACATTGACGGTGAAGTTACCAAGGTAGCCATCCACCTTTTCGACTTCGCTCCATGTGAGCAGAGTGATATTGGGGTGCTGTCCCACATCGACCATCTTGGGGGTCAGAATACATGCTGAGCAGTCCAGGGTGGGGAAGGTCTTGTCCAACTGGGCCATGTGGCCACCGATGGTCGGCTCTCTTTCCACCATATAGACGTGATGCCCGGCGTCAGCCAATTCCAGGGCCGCGCTGATCCCGGCGATGCCGCCACCCACAACCAAAGTGTTGGGGTTGATCTCTACAGGCAGTTCCTCCAAGGGTTGATGATGAATAACGCGTTCGATGGCTGCGTTGGTCAAGGCTTTAGCCTTAGACGTTGCCGCAACCTCATCATCCGTGGTCCAGGAGTCGTGCTCGCGGATGTTGGCCATCTCGAACATGAAGGGGTTCAAGCCTCCGCGTTCACAGGCCGTTCGAAAGGTTTTTTCGTGCATATGAGGCGAACAGGATGCGACGACGATTTTGGTCAGACCTTTTTCTTTGATGTCTTCCTCGATAAGGTCCTGGCCCAGGCTGGAGCACATGAATTTGTAGTCACGTGAGACTTCCACATTGGGAAGGTCAGCAGCCCATTCAGCGACATCGGATACATCTACGACTTTGGCGATGTTCGTGCCGCAGTGACAGACGTAAACTCCTACCCGTTCACCCTCAGGGTGGTTTTTTTCACTCATAGGTCTTCTCCTATTTGAAATGCATTTTGAACGAATTCAAGACCTTTACAACGACGATTATCAAAATCGTCTAGGGTGCAATTTGATAAGGATTGGATCATTCGGCCTCCTTCGCTAAAATTCGCCAAAGATCGGCGCGGCTGAAACCAATTCCTTCCCAATTCCTACTTTCTTCTTGGACATACCCAGGGCAAGTCCCAGGAGTTGGGTGAAGTAAACGACCGGTACTTTGAAATCTGTACCGAAATCTTCGTTGACTTGTAGTTGGTAGCATTCCAGGTTGACCTGGCAAAGCGGGCAGGCTGTAGCGATGACATCAGCACCGCTATCGACGGCGCTCTTGAGTAGCACCCGTACCATATCCAGCGCCGCGTGTCGGCTGGTCATGATCAGAGAGCCTCCGCAGCAGCGCAATCTCTCAGGGAAATCTACCGCCTCAGCGCCCATCGCCGAAACCAAGTCCTCAAAAAATTGTGGGTTTTCTACCTCTTCACCATTTTTGCGAGGGCGAACGATCTGGCACCCATAGTAGGGGGCCACTTTCAACCCTTCAAGCGGTTTCTTGACCTTTTCTTTGATCGCATCAAAGCCGACTTCGTTGACATAGATATCCATGATGTGATGGACATTGATGTTGCCATTGAATTGCAGGTCATCCTCTTCGAGCGCATAGTTTATATGCTCGGCAACGTCTGGGTCAGCTTTGAAGTATTTGTTGGTGAAGTAAGCGTTCTTGTAGCAGGCGCTGCAGGGAGCCACTAGGTCAAGGCCTTCTTTCTCTGCCATGGCCAGGTTGCGGGCTGTCAGGGTGTAGGCCAAAAGCTGATCGACATGGAAATATGTGGTCGCGCCACAGCAGTTCCAGTCTTCCAGTTCTTGAAGCTCGACACCCAAGATCTTGGATGTCTCCATTGAGGAGTTGTTATAACTCAGGGCTATCTTCTCAAGGGAGCAACCGGGGAAATAGGCGAATTTCTTCATTTTCCACCTCCCACGGGGATGATCCGGCGGATCACTTCCTTGAAATTATCTAGCCTTTTGATCTTGGCCGGGAGCACCGGCATTCTACCTTTGAGCATCATCTGGGTGCCCATGTAGGCTTCCTGGATGACCTCCTTGATCCCCATGCTGAACATGTACGTTGGGGCCAGGATCGGCTCGAAAGACCGCCCGTTATTCACGATGGTCTTCACGAATGTCTCGGAGAATGTCGGTCCGACAAGATCGTCACTGTACGTCTTGTGCCAGATGGAATAGCGTTTGACCGCATACATTGCCTCGGCGATATCGATCTTTGCGGGGCATCTCACGGTGCAGTGATAGCACGAAGCACAGAACCAATAGGTATTACAGTCCAATACTTCTTCTTTGAGATTCGCATTGATCATCCCAATCAGCCTTCGAGGGGTTTGATCCATGTACTCAACCACCGGGCAAGTTCCCGAGCAAGTTCCACACTGAATGCAATTTTTGAGTGGGCTTCCTTGTGAGGCGTACAGCAGGTTGGAAATTTCTTGGCTGAATGTTGGTTTAGCTGCCATTAGCTTTTCCTATTTAGCCTTTTTCGCTTTTGCTTCTTTTAGCAGTGCTTCGACTTTCTCTAAGAGCAAATTGGGATCCACGGGTTTCTCGAGCAATTCGTCCGTGGGGAGAATCCCTGGATGCACTGCCTGGCCAGGGAAGAGGAAGGCGATTTGCTCACGAACGCCAGTAATGATCAACACTGGGATTTCCCTCAGCACTGGATCTTTGTTGATCTTTCTGGCAACCATAACCCCCTCAGCGCCTCGTCCCATCATGATATCAAGCAGCAATAGATCGTACTTGCCAGACTCCAAAGCTTCAAATCCGTCTTTGGGGTTGTAAGCTACGTCTACTTGGTAATCTGCTTTTTCGAGGATTGACTGAATCCCATCCACGTAATCGGGATCGTCGTCAATGACCAATAACCTCGTTTGAGTCATAGGAACCTCCTTATTCCTTAAGTTTCGGTGTTTGTTTCGATGATTGTTTGTTATTCTATGAAAATAGGCAGATGGATTGTGAATGAACTACCTTTACCAAGTTCGCTATCAACGCTAATTGATCCATCGTGAGCCTCGATAATTCGCCGGGTTATTGCTAAGCCGACTCCACTCCTCCTTTCACCTTCGACTTTTGATTTTCCAACATAAAAATCCTGAAATAAATTGGGTAAATCTTCTTTTGCAATACCTACACCATTGTCATTCACACTAATGAGGATATTGCCTGATTCGACGTCTGCTTTCACATCGACCTTTACATTGCCTTCGATCCGAGAATATTTGACGGCATTGCCAACGATATTGGCCACCGCCTCGACCAGCGTGCCTTCATCCCCATAAACAGGGGGGAGTGATTCTGGGAGCGAAATTTCAATGTCAATAGCTTTGCGGATGGCATGTTGTTGTGTATTCTCGATCGTTTTTTCGATAACTTTTTCGATGGATACCGGCTCGAAGTTGTCTCGAATGCTGCTAATATCCACAGAGATCGCCCGCAGCCAGGTGTTGATCAGTTTGACCAGATCGCCAATGCGTTCTTGAAGGCGTTGGAATTTCTGCTTCTGTTTGTCCGTCAGTATTTCTTCCAGGTCGCTGGCCATGGCATAAAGATTAGTATGTACGGCTCCCAGGGGGGATTTCAATTCATGGGAGACGATGGCCGCAAAGTGCTCTCGCAGCATTTCCTTCTCTCGACGCAAGGCGATGGTCTCGAGTGCGAATTTCCTTCTCTCCAAACCTCGTTGGGTGATTAGCCTCAACTGATCAGGTGTGAAGGGCTTGGGCAAGAAATCATAGGAGCCCTTTTTCATGGCATCCACAGCAGAATCCACTGTAGCAAAACCGGTGATCACAATCGTGACAATTGTGGGGTCGTAGGCGTGAATTTTCTCGAGAACTTCGAAACCAGAAATCCCTGGCATTTTCAAATCTACAAATGCCAGATCGGGCTGATATTCTTCTAATATCTCCAAGCCCAATTGACCATTCTCGGCCGTTTTGATCTCGTAGTTGTTCCTGGCTAAGATCTGGATGCAGGAATCGCGCACGATTTCTTCATCGTCGATGATCAGGATTTTTGGTGTTTCATCCATTTTTGGGTGAATCTCCGTTTATGTTTACGGGTAATGCCACAATAAAGGTGGTTCCGCTGCCGACCTCGCTCTCGACAGTGATCGTCCCTTTGTGACCGGTGACAATCCCATAACTGATTGCCAATCCCAGTCCGGTCCCATGACCAACATCTTTGGTGGTGAAGAAGGGATCGAAGATCTTTTTGATATTCTTTTTGCTAATACCAGGGCCAGTATCCGAGAAAGCAATTTCGATGCTATCTCTGCGTATGCTGTACCGGGTGCTGATATTCAGATGTCCACTGCCTTCCATGGCTTCGGCAGCGTTAACGATCATGTTGATGAAAACGCGTTCGACCTGGGCGGCGTCGATAATCGGCATCGGAAGATCTTCTGGAAAATGCGTGACCACCTCGATATTGTGGAAAAGGGCCTGATGTTCCACCAGGGAAACACATTCGTGCAACACATCATGGACATTGCAGTACGTTTTGTCTGGTTTCCTTTGACGGGCGAAATCAAGTAATCCACGAATAATATCTCTGCAACGATTGGCTTGCCCGACAATTTTCTCGAGAGAATATTGGGTATTGGCATCCATCGAGCTCGAATCTTCGAGCAAAAGGTGCGAGAACGTCACAATGCCTTGTAGTGGGTTGTTCAGCTCGTGCGCGATGTTGGCAGAAAGCTGCCCAACAAGAGCCAATCTCTCTGACTCCATGATCCGTTGCGTGGCAAATTCCTTGAGTTGTTCATCTCGCCTTTTCAAGGCCTGGGCCATGTTGTTGAATGATTCAGCCAAATATTGCAGCTCATCATTGCTGGTTATCGAGACTTGGGCTTCTAAGTTGCCCTCTGCTACATCTTTCGACGCGGACACCAGTTTATGGATCGGCACCAGGATGCGCTGTCCAACCAGATAGGCTACTGCCATGGTCATCACGGCACCAATGATGCTGATCACCAGGAACGTGAACACCGTTTGACGCTGGATGTCGGAATATTTTTGTTCGAGAATGCCGACATACAAGATCCCAATGATGCGGTCATACACGTCTCGGATCGGCTCGTAGGCCGTGATATACCAGCTATTGACTACATAGGCCCGATCGATCCAGGGCTCACCTTGCACGATGACCTGGTTGTACACTTCCTCCGAAACACGCGTCCCGATCGCTCTTGAGCCATCTACATTGCGGACGTTGGTGGAAATTCGCAAGTCATCTTGAAAGATCGTCGCAGTACCAATATCCTGGCCTTCGTATTTCACGTTTTCGTAGACGGTTTGTTTGACTTTGTCGACAATCTCGAAGTTTCGGTTTAGTAAAACACCACCGTACACTACGCCAATGAAATGACCACTCGAATCATGGATGGGTGCTGCGGCTTTGAGCATCATCCCAGCGGTTTCTTCCGATTCGGAGCGCTCTCGAGCTAAAGGTGTTTCGATGAACGTAAAGTGCGCTTTTTCTGCCAGGAGCAATGATTCTTTGGCAAGATCTTCAGATGGGACAATGATTGTTCCTGCAACCGGCTCCTCTTGCGAGAGAACTGCCTGGATGATCTCATCGTGCCCCTGATTGTCACCGAGCGACTCTGGATTTCCCGTCCGTACCACAGCGTATCCGTATTTGTCAGTAACGGAGAGAAAATCGAGATCGGCTTCAACTCGGATGTGGGTGAGCTCGTTTTCAGCGCCTTCGAAATATCCCGTAGTCAAGGCATCTCTCAGGAAGAACCTGTCTGCTGTGAGCCGTACTACATCATCAATGTGAGTCAAATTGCTGAGATAAATTTCTCTCGCAGCATTAAGATCGTTCCGGACCTTTTCTTGGGCCTCATCTAGGATAAGGTTGTTGATCAGCCTGACGCCGAAAACCATGAAAATCGCGCTAATAAGCACGATCACCAGCAAGAAACTCATGATGATTTTTGTGGCGATGGCGACTTTGATCTGACGCGGGTGTTGAAGTGATAACCTTCCCCAGCGCTTGTCATTTGTCGCCTTTTTGGCATCGACCATCTTCGGCTTATCCTAGATCAACAACCTTATCGTTTTCTTTTGTTAAAGTGCTTCGTGAACTAACTCGATCAGATCTTTGACCACGATCTGTTCTTCTTGCCCTGTTGTCTTGACGGCATCTGCGTACATGGTGACGTCTTTGGGGCAAGCTACAATGAAAGCCTCTACGCTGCCCAAGGCAACGGCCTCGTTGATGCGTGATTCACTGGGGCGTTCTTCGATCTCGCCCTCTTCCATCCAGATCCGGCCGCCACCCGCGCCACAGCAGAATCCATTATCGCGATTGCGGGGCATTTCCACGATCTCGCAGCCGGTGGCCTCAATCACTCGTCGGGGTGCATCATAGATGCCGTTGTAGCGACCTAGATAGCAGGGATCGTGATAGGTGACTTTGTAACCTAGTTTCTTGCTGAACTTGAGTTGACCGGATGTGATCATCTGGTCCAACAGTTCGCTGTAATGCAGCACCTTCCACTCACCGTCGCCATTTCTGAATGCACCATACTCATGCTTGAGCGTGTTGTAAGTGTGTGGGTCGGTAGTGACGATGGTTCCAAATTTGCTACGGCTGAGCGCTTTGAGGTTCTTCTCGACCAACATTTCGAAGAGGCCCTCTTCGCCCACTCGCCGCACATCATTCCCTGAATGATTCTCACCTTTGTAAAGGATGCCAAAGTCAAGGTTCGTTTGCTGGAATACATCGGCTGTTTTCAACGTGATATCCGTTAGGGTCGGGCTGTAGGAAGCATAGTCACCCACAAACCACAGGTATTCGACCTCTGCTCTGCCGGCGTCTTTGATCTTGGGTTCGACACCCTTCGCCCAACGGGCTCGCATGCGGTCCGATTTGCCGAAGGAGTTCCCATAACGACCCAGGTTCGAGAGGGCGGTCTGGAGTTCAGCATCGACGGCGCCTTCGATGACCAGATGACGGCGCATATCTACGATGGTGTCGATGTGCTCAATCAGCACTGGGCAGGCACCTACGCAAGCCCCACAGGTTGTGCAAGACCAAAGCACTTCTTCTTCGATCTTCTCGCCGACCAATTCAGGAGCGTCGCCGTTGGCGCCGATCACTGCGTCAGAGTCTGAGCGTAGAGCATCTCGAATGCCAAGGATCAACTCCTTGGGGTTGAGAGGCGTGCCAGCCGCAAAGGCGGGACATGCATCCTGGCAGCGTCCGCATTCGGTGCAGGCATCACCATCGAGCAGCTGTTTCCAGCTCAAATCACTCAATTTACTGGTGTAAACCTGATCACCATCGGCTGTCAGCGCGATAGGCGATAACTCTCCAATAGGTCGGTCCAACTTGGAGAAGAACATGTTTAACGGACCAGTCAAACCATGCAGCAGGGTGCCAACGGGGAGCGAGATGATCGTCCCAGCCACAGTCACCAGGTGGAAGAGCCACACACCCAGATGCCAGTTGATCAATGTGGTATCTGAAGCTCCCATGGCAATCCATAGCTGCGCAACCACCCAACCGGCGGGAGAAGACCAGGCCATGGCGGGTTGGTCAACAGCCAGCCGGAAAGACTCCGTCAGCAGGCCGCCGATGACGATCACGGTGATCATCACCAGGGTGCGGGTGAAACCGGGATCAAGCGTCAAGCGCTTGGGCTTCTGGAAGTAGCGGCGATATATGGCCATTCCAGCACCAACAAAGAAGACGATGGTGAAGATGTCCAATATGAACTTGTAGGCGACCAGAACATTGCCTTCCAGGAATTTGAACCAATGATCATCGATGGTCGCCTGCGCAGTGCCCAGGAAAAAGATGAAATATGTCCAGGCAATAATCACGTGCATGGTGCCAGGGACGCGATCCTTCAAGACCTTCGTTTGGACGATTCCATATTTGATCAAATTCCAAAGGCGAATGTGCAGCTTGTCCCAACGGCGCTCTGCACGACCGACTTTCCACCACACACTCACAACGCGGTAGAAGCGGTAGAGCATGATCAGGGCTGAGGCGAACATGATTGTGTAGACAATCACGAAGGGTTCAATCTCAATTCCAAACCAAACATGGGGAATTTCCCAATAATGTGCTCGTTCAGGCATCGGTTTCTCTCCCTCTAGGTGTCTTCCAGTGCTTCGAGCAAATAATCGATCAAATCAAAGAGATCGACTTCTGCACCGTATTTTGCGATGTCAAAGATGGGCGCGCCAGGATCGATGTTGACAGCGATGATGGTTTCGGCGTCTGCCATGCCTTCTGCGTGTTCGGGGGCACCACTGATACCCAAGGCCAGATAAAGCTTGGGCTTGACCAGTTTGCCAGATTTTCCAACCATACGGTCGGTAGCAAGCCAGCCCTGATCGACAACGGGGCGGGAAGCGCAAACGGCACCGCCCATCAATTCAGCTAATTCCTCAGCCAGCTCGATGTTATCCTCGGTTTGGATGCCGCGGCCGATGGCAATTAGCACATTCTCGTTGGTGATGTCCACATCCCCAACTTCGGGCTCGATATATTGTTTGAGCGAGACTCTTGTATCGGCGACACTCACAGAGACAGACGTTACCTCGGGAGGACCGCCTTGACCCTCTTCGGGTTTATACCCGCCAGGGATGGTTGTGATGAGTGTGGTCGTATCAGCCAATCCGCTCTCGGCCATGATCTTTCCGCCGCAGATTTGACTGACGATCACCCCGTCAGAGACTTTCATGCAGGAACTTATCAGGGGTAGATCCAAACGGGCAGAAAGTGTTCCGGCAACGTCCGTGCCAATGGTTGTGCTACCAAAGAAAACCGCACGAGGCTGATTTTCGCTGATCAAGCCTGCTAAAGCCAATTGATACGCATCTGAAGTGAAATCGGCCAGAGATGGGTCCTCCCCGTAGAGCACTTTGTCCGCAGCCAGATTTTCGGTCAGCGCCTGCGCATCCTGTCCCAGCAAGACCCCCACAACTTGTCCCCCGGTTTCGCTAGCGAGATCGCGCGCGGCTGCCAGCATGACGTAGGAGATATCAGCAACTTGTACACGTACATGCTCAATTACTACATAGATGTCGTTATTCATCGCTCTCCTCCTCTCACACCACGCCGATTTCTTTGAAAATCTCTACCAGTTTGGCAGCGATTTCTTCTTCGTCCCCATCGAGCATCTCTGCTCTTTCGGCTGCCTCGGGTAGGTACATGCTGCTGACTGCCAGCCCCCCGCTGGTGTCCAGGTCGCCCGCATCGACTTCATCGATGGAGGCTTCCTTCATCATCTGACGTACTTTGCTTACAGCTACATATCGCGGTGGTTCCTCAGCGGCTTGGATGCCCAAGACGGCCGGGAAACTCACTTCCATCTCAGCGATCAGGCCACCAGGATATTCTTTTAGCACGATAGCCTTATCGCCTTCAATCTTCACACCGGCAACATAGCCCACATAGGCCATGCCTAAATATTCGGCCAGGTAAGGGCCAACCGAACCATCTAAGTCATCATTCCCCTGAACACCAGTCAGGACGAGATCAGGCCCTAAATCTTTGGCAGTTTCAGCGAATGCCCGGGCCAGAGCGTGGTTGTTGGTACCTTCTTCGAAATCTCCGATGAGCTTGATGATTCGGTCAGCGCCTTTTGCGGCAGCAGTGAATAACACATCATCCATTCCCTCTTGATCGGGGGCGATGACGGTTACCTCACCTTCACTGCTTTCCTTTAATAGAATGGCTTGCTCGATAGCGTGGTCGTCAAATTCGTTGATGATCAAGCGCAACCAGGTCATGTCTAGAGCAGTACCGCTGTCAGCGATCTCGAGTTCTTCGACGAGGTCTGGTACAAGTTTGACTGGAACCATGATTTGCGTCATGCTGCGTCTCCTTCGATCTAAAACATCGCTCGGTTCGGTCAGGCCAGATTGTCTAATGACCCGACCGGCCTAACGAAGTTGCTCCTAATTAGTCCTCCATTGCATCAGCTAATAGTTCAACAATATCCTTCACAGCCAAATTTCCGGCCCCTTCGACCATCTTGGCTGCATCCTCGAAGCGAGGCGGTTCATAAGGGCAGGCAACAGCCAGAACGTCCGCGCCGGCAGTTATTGCCTCGCGTACACGCCACTCCGAAAGTCTCACATGGGCTTTCTCCCATTGGAAACCATCCAACCACATCCCACCGCCACCACCACCGCAGCACAGGCTGGTTGTTCGGCTATGGGGCATCTCCACCAGCTCCAGTCCTGGGATTGCTTCCAGCAAGGCGCGCGGCTGATCGTAAACCTGATTCGCCCGTCCCAGGTAACAGGGGTCGTGATAAGTGACCTTGACCTCGCCGTTGCCCTTGAGCAATGGCTTGAGATCATCCAGGCGCTCAGCCAGAAATTCGGTGTAGTGTTTCACCGGATATTCGATGCCCAGCTCAGGGTATTCGTTTTTAATTGCGTTGTAGGCATGGGGGTCGGTGGTGATGATCTCTTTGAAGTCGTAGCGGCTAAAGGCCTTGCCATTCTTCTCAGCCAAGACCTCGAAAAGGCCGCGCTCCCCGGCCAGCCTCTGCGTATCACCATCGCTGTTCTCTTCAGGGCCGAGGATGCCGTAGTCGATCCCCAGGGCGTTCAACACCTGATAAAGCGCCTTCGTGGTTTGCAAAACTCTCGGGTGGTACGATGGGTAATCCCCCACGAACCACAACACATCTACCGGGCGTTTGGCTTTGCGCAGAATAGGTACTTCTGGTTGTAGATCTTTGGCCCACTCGGAGCGCTTGCGAGGCGATTCTCCTAGCGGGTTGCCATAGCGCTGGGAGAATTCCAACGCACTTTGCAACTCCGTGGGGACATTGCCGGCCAGCAGCATCTCCTCTTTGGCCCGGGTCATCAGCCCGGGGGTTAGAGGGATGTTCTTGGGGCACACCTCTGTACAGGCATAGCACGATACGCACATCCACACGGAGTCGGTCTCCAAGACTTCGTCGAAGATTCCAGCGCGCATCCAGGCAATCATCCTGCCAGGGGGAAAGTCCATCAAGTACCCGAAGGGACAAACACCGCTGCAATTGGCGCATTGCAGACAGGTTTTGATGTTATCACCGTCGGTGACGTCAAATAGACTTGTATAGAATTCTTTTGTAAATGAGGGGGAATGAGAAACTTCATTCGCTGCCATTATGATACCTCCTGTTCAGCAGATAGGCGAGCTGAGGTTCTTGCAGGGTTGACGGCTTTTGCCATACGGAGACCTCCAAAAAATGGCTACTATTTACTTTAACGAATAGAAGAAAGCATCCAGGTGCAAGGTGGTCCCACCCGGTACCCAACCTGGTCTTACGCTTTCGTTGGAAATTGGTATCTGAGAATGCCTGTTGAACAGTATAGCACTAACCATCCTAAAAATATTTCCCGGAAAAAGTGAAATATGTAATTAAGATGGAAGGCACTCAGCAGATATGTACTTTGTCACATGGGTATAAGAAATACCTTATAAATATGATAAATCAGAGTTATCAAAACCATTAGTGATTATTAGCACAAGCGTTTTTGACATTTGTCATTGAGTTGGAGGATCAACGAACGCAGGCCCATTTTTAGGTAAGAAGCGTTGGAGCGAGGCCATCCATAACCGTATCGACTTCGGTCGCGGTAAAATTCAGAGCGATAATTAAATTTAAGTGGGTAGGTCCCAATCGCGTTGGGAAAAAATAGACATCGTAGCCAACACAGTTGGATTGCTACCCAATGAAAGAAAACGAGTAAACCATGGACCCAATCGAAAAACTCCACTCCCTCGGCCAATCCATTTGGTACGATAACATCGAGCGCCGCCTGTTGAAGAATGGCGAATTAGCCGCCATGATCGCGCGCGGTGATATCCGTGGGGTTACTTCTAACCCCAGCATCTTCAACAACGCCATTGCGAATTCCAATGATTACGATGAAGCATTGGTGCCTTTGGCAAAACAAGGGCTCTCTAAGGAAAAGATCTACGAGGGTCTGGCTGTGACAGACATTCAAACAGCTTGTGACCTATTTCTTCCTTTATATAAGCAAAGCAATCGCGGAGATGGCTATGTCAGCTTGGAGGTCTCTCCCTATCTGGCTCATGACACGGATGGCACCAGTGCTGACGCAGCCCGTTTGTGGAAATGGGTCGATCGGCCCAACTTGATGATCAAGATCCCTGCCACTAAGGCAGGGTTACCGGCCATCACGCGCTCCATCACGGCTGGCATCAATGTCAACGTGACCCTGATCTTCTCCGTGGAACGCTATGGGGAAGTTATGGAAGCCTACTTGTTGGGTTTGGAGCAGCGCCTGGAATCAGGCCGGCCCATCGATCATGTGGCTTCGGTGGCCTCCTTTTTCGTCTCGCGCATCGATACCAATGTCGATGAGCGCATCGAGGAAATCCTGGCTTCCCCTAATTTAAATGCTCATTATGTTGAAATGCATCGGGGCAAAGTTGCTATCGCCAACGCCATCGTTGCGTACGCGCGCTATCAGCAGATCTTTCAAGGGACGCGATGGGAGAAGCTCAGAGAAAAAGGCGCCCAAATCCAACGACCGCTTTGGGCTTCCACCAGCACCAAGAATCCAGCGTATCCTGATACCTTATACGTGGATGCGCTTATTGGCCCCAATACGGTAAATACCATCCCCCCAAAGACCCTGGAAGCATTCCAGGATCACGGCACAGCGGAACTTACTCTTGATAGGGATTGGAAAGAGGCTGATATGATGTTTGTCGAATTAGAATCGGCCGGGATCTCCATGGAGGAGGTCACGCAGGAGTTGGAAGACCAAGGGGTGAAAGCGTTTGCGGATGCTTTTACCAGTCTGCTGGAGTCTGTAGAGCAGCGGCGATTAGCGGCAATTGAATAGAGTGAATAAATATAATTAGACCCTAAAGGTCTCTTCTCCTTCGCTACGCTTGGAGTGCTGCGCGAAGACCTTTAGGGTCTATATGAGGGGAAAATCGAAAAATGCTTCTGTGGGGGATACAAAAATGTAAATGCTTTAAGGATTGACGGCGTTAATCACTCCTTTGACAATACACCAACCCGAGTCGTCGGTGTTTGAGCTCCGCAGCTCAAAAGGCTCATTCTGCATCGTCGCCCATTCTGCCAGACTCTTCGTTGAAGTCAGTTTTATATCTGTGCAAACCGAATCATTTGCTGAAGCTTCATCGTGATCAATCAGTTTGACTTCCAGGCTCAAGGCGTCGCCTTCTTTGACAAATACTCGAATGGTATTGTTATTCTTTAGGTAAGGCGAGGGTTGGCCTTCGAATGAACATTGATTCTTGGAAGTAGATTGACAGAAGGACCATCCGTGCAGTCCAAAATGCCCAGAACTGGTATTTTGGAGGCAGCCATCGCAATAAATCTCTCCATCATGGTCTTCCCAGTCGGCAATATTGAGATGACGTCTCGTCCACTTCTGGATCGTCTGGGTTTCGTAATCGTCGCAGAACCAAAAATCATGAAGGCATGGACTTATTTCTTGTTCATACCCCATAGAAGGCGCAACAACTCTGAAATATCCATACAGCTCAACATCATCTTCTCTACCTGTTGGGTACTCGTCATTATCGTCGATTCCATAGAGGTCTATCGTCTGGAAAGTTATGTCCAGATATTGGGTGGGTTCAACCGCAGTGGCTGTGGCATACCCAGGATTACAGGATAAGGTCACAACATTGCTAGGCATGCCGTAATAGATTTCCTCAACCACCGGATATTGTCCACTAGCGATTGTGATATCACTACCTCCGGGTTGGGCACCATCCTGACCTTCGAAAGAAATATTAGCATCCCCAGTCAAACTACTGCTCTTTGGGCCGGGTTTGTACCACATACGCACAGTAAAGTCAGCAGTCTCACTGCAGTATAAAGGGGGCATAACAAACATTCTTAGGTGTGGTTCGGTCACTGACCAAGTATTTAAGCCTGCATCACTGATTGAAGTAACATCGAAACCCACCACACCCCCCGATTCT
The DNA here is from genome assembly GCA_964458115.1 of uncultured Anaerolineales bacterium. Lineage (GTDB taxonomy): Bacteria > Chloroflexota > Anaerolineae > Anaerolineales > UBA11858 > NIOZ-UU35. Next base: position 33,415 of record CAYWIC010000035.1, read on the forward strand.
TCAGCTAGATTCAAAAACTCATCGTATTTAAGACAATCCATATAACCATCAAGACAGTCATAATCATATACTACATACCAGACCAGGTAGGGTTGAAGAGCACCGGTAACATAATATGGATCAAACTGGGGGTAGATAAAACAGTAATATGACTGGCCATCCGGATTTTGGGCATGAGGGGGAAGAAATTGCTGACATTCCTCAGGGTCATATGTCTGAGAGAGGCCAATACCTGGAATCTCCGTGCTGATCGTGGTTTCCAATAGATCTTGATCTCCTTCTGAGACATAATCGCTGCCACCGGTGACTTCGGGCTGGTTAGTCTGTCCTGGGACGATCTGGCCGTCCCCTGTGACCTCAGGTTGACCGTCCTGCTCTGAGACGAAATCGCTTCCACCTGTGACTTCTGCTTGATCATCTTGTTCCGGCACGATCTCGCCGTCTCCTATCACTTCGGGTTGATCGGCCTGACCAGGTACGAAGTAACTTGTGGTTTCCGGGTAGGATGGTTGGCCCACATAATCTACCGGCTTGAACTGCACCTGGGCGGAGATCCCCTCTCCTGGTACTAATTGGCTGCCAAAGAATTCCGGTTCCATATTCTCCACAAAGAAATCACCCAACTGCACCAGGGCCTCATTTTGCCAGCCCCAGCACTCCATGTTGAGCCCCAGGCGAGGGGTGATATCATCTCCACCGATACCTTGGCTCTGAACATGGAGAACTGGCCCGCCGGTGATGATGCCATCCTCACCCGGGGTCAAAAATCCAATCTGTGGCCAGCGCGTCCAGTTGATCCCATCCGTAGATGTGTAGCAGTAGCTTATCTCGCTGGGTAGCTCAGGGAACAGCTTGTTGACCTCTAAACTGTAGCCAGGTGTTTTTCCTGATTCCGGCGGACAATCTGCAGGGTCAATGTTTAATGAAGCTAGATTGCTGTTTGCCTCGCCCTGGCTGTTGAAGCTAGCAACATAATATGTAACTGTGCCTGGCAGGCCGCCATCTGAAAAGCTGATCCATTCTGTCTGGGAATTCGCGCTCAAGGCAGCGACTTGAATCCAATCCGGAGAGAAGGAATCTTCCTTGAGAATCAGAAAACCCTCTTCATTGGATGATAGATCATGGATTAGCAGTTCAGCTCCACAGCCCATGGAGTTGGCTAAAAGCGCTGGGGCGGTAGGTTTTTCATCCGCAGTGATGCTATTAATCCAATCTCCGGGAGAGCCACTCCATTCCTGTGCTGAACCAACTGAGTCATTCGGCCCCGGAGGTCTGGGCAAGGTGTATACACTACCACTGGGTGCGGGGAGCACAACCGGGGCAATATCCGGACCAGATGGAGAAATTGCTCCTGCACTGGGATCTGGGGAAATGATAACAACCACCTGTGTCGACATAGTTCTATTACCCACAGAGTCAATGGCTGCGGCGACAAGAGCGTGGTTTCCGGGTTCATTCGGGAGCCAGGAGAAAAAGGTCGTAAAAGGCCGCGCTCCACCACTGGGAGCAGCCTGCACCCCGGCTAAATGGCCATCCACCCATAATTCCATGGAATGGAAAGCCTCTGGGCCAACGGCAGTGGTTTTCACCATCTGGGATTCGCCCGCACTTAATTGGATTCCATTCCAGAGATTTCCAATTGAAACTTGTGCAAGTTGTGTGTCACCGTTCGGCAATCCCCCCATTTGCTGGTAATTGACAAAATTGATTACCACGGCGCCCACGATAATTGTTGCAACGAAAATCGTAGTGCCTACTGCTGAGCCTAACAGCAAGAACCGCAGCCAATTGAATTTACGAACAAAGGGATCACTCATACATCGTTCCTTGCCATTTTTTTTCTATGGGAGGTTCTTGACACTCCCGTAGGGTTATAGCGCATTGCGCGCCCTAACATATTAAGGGTTGACGGCGTTAATGACCCCGTCCACGGTGCATCTGCCGCTGGTATCCAATTTGCTACTTAAGGAAATAGGTTCATCGTGCACTAGCCTCCATTCTTCCAGGCTTCTGGAGGGTAATATGTCCCAAGCGTAGCAAACCCAGTCGTCACCAGAGGCTTCATCATAATCGATAAAATGGATATTTACTTTCAAAGCGTCCCCCCCCTTCACAAATACGCGGATGGTGTTGTTGTTTTTCTTATATTGAGTCTCTTGCCCTTCGTAAAGGCATCCATATTTGTTGGTCGATTGGCACACTTCCCAGTCACTTAGATCATATACTCCATCAACTACCATCACTGTACATCCTGGGCAATATTGTTCGCCATCATGTCCTTCCCAATCCGCGATGTTGATGTTTCGGCGGGTGTGCGCCATAACCATATCTTCATCCCAATCATCATCATTATCGATGCATTCCCAGGGAACTACGCAAGGGTCAGCGTCCAATAGTTGCCCCATGGAGGGCGCTTCTACCCGAATAAATCCGTATAACTCAACATCTTGTGGATTATCTATATAAACATCGCCATCATCGAGTTCGAAAAATTCGACAGTATGGAATGTGAAGTCCAGGAATTGTGCGATCTCTTCAAGGGGAACGCATGGCAAGGTGACTAGGTTGCTGGGCATGCCATAATAAATTTCCCCGAACTCCGCCTGGGGTACAGCCTCCCCCACAGTATATTGACTACCCGGCTCAACCTCGGGTTGGTCCGCTTCCGATAAGGTCGGTTCATCTACCTCGGCAGCTGGCTGACCTGATTGTGTGAAATCGCTGCCTTCGACCTCAACGATCGGTCCAGTGGGACCTTCCGCGGTGAATGGTCCGCTTCCTTTTGGTCCAGGTTTATACCACAGTCGCACTCGATAATCTACATTCCCAGAGCAGGCCAGTGGG
>CAYWIC010000036.1:0-35967 GCA_964458115.1 uncultured Anaerolineales bacterium
ATCAATCATCGCAACCATGGTAGTACCCTTTGAGACCATCGCGATCCCTCTGTTGTTAATCGTCAGCCGACTGCCCTGGATTGGTTTGACCGGAATAACTCAAGGCTGGTTGAACACCTACCAGGTGCAAATCATCCCTTTCATTGCCAATGCCTTTTCGATCTTTCTCTTCGTCCAATATTTTAGATCGTTCCCCGCAGCACTTATCGATGCAGCCAGAATCGATGGCGCGAGCTGGTTCAGGGTTTATCTGCAGGTAGTACTCCCCATGTCAGGTTCAGTTATTATGACAGTGGCCATCATTACTTTTCTCCCAATGTGGAATCAATACTTGTGGCCCGTCATGGTGATTCAGGTGGATCAATATCGCCCGGTGATGGTGGGAGCGGGATACTTACAAAGCTGGGGCGAAATGATGGCATACTTGACGACCATCACGCTTCCGGTTCTTCTGCTCTTTTTTACTCTCCAACGTCCCTTTATGACAAGCATTGCTACCACCGAATTCAAGGGCTAATCCATGACGTTAAAAGTACGCGATAAATGGGTGTGGGATTTCTGGTTCGCGCAAGATGGAGCAGATTACCACATTTATTACTTACAAGCTCCAAAATCCTTAAAACATGAACATCTCCGTCATTGGCATGTAAATATCGGCCATGCTGTATCTCAAGATCTGACTAAGTGGCAGATATTGCCAGATGCCCTGGCCCCATCGAATGAAAAAGACACCTGGGATAACTATACTACCTGGACTGGGAGCATCATTCAACATGCTGGCACCTGGTATATGTTCTATACTGGGTCAAACCGCGAAGAAGAAGGCAAATACCAACGGATCGGTCTGGCAACTTCGACAGATCTGGTAAACTGGCAGAAATTTGGGGGAAAACCCCTCATCGAGCCTGATCCACAATGGTACGAAACCTATGATCCTGCACTATGGATAGACCAGGCCTGGCGCGATCCCTGGGTATTCTTCCATGAGGGGAAATTCCACGCGTATATTACCGCGCGCAGTAACACCGGAGAAAAGCATTCGCGTGGGGTGGTCGGACACGCAATTTCTGTCAATTTATTGAATTGGGAATTAAGCGAGCCAATCATCCCATCTGGGGAGTTTGCCTATCTGGAAGTTCCACAACTGGTAGATATTCAAAATCGCTGGTATCTGCTATTTAGTGTCTCGCATAATCTATACTCCAAAACCCGCCGCGCTCGGGCAGGAGTGAAGCCTGAAACCGGCACGCACTATTTCGTCGCCGACCATCCCTTGGGTCCATTCGAGTCCTTGAGCGATGAATTCCTCATGGGAGATACGATTGGCTCCAAGTATTCAGGAAAAATCATCCGCAATCCACAAGGGGAGTGGGTACTGATGGCCTTTCACAATTTTGGGCAAGAAAAACAATTCATTGGCGAATTGAGCAATCCCATGCCAATCCGCATCGATCCCGATGGGGCAATTCACTTAACCCAATCTGCCAAAGATGCAGACTAAAATTATGATTGCATCAACCTATCCTAACAAAATCATCCTTACGCCAGACGACCTCGAACCACTCGTGCCTGGCCATAAAATTGTAGGGGTTTTCAACCCGGCTGCTATTCGCCACAATGAAGACATCATCTTACTCGTGCGTGTTGCAGAAGCACCCCTGCAAAATGGCAATGATCATCTTGTAGCTCCACGCGCCTCGTTAGAAGATGGAAAAACCTGTTGGCAATTAGATCCTTTCGGTCCGGCTGATGCGGACGGCCGCGATCCTCGCACTCTCCATCTACCCGATGGAAAAATCCGGCTACGCCATATTTCGCATTTTCGCCTGGTACGTCTCAACAGCGATGGGTCAAAAATCAGAGAGGTGCGCATCCTGAAAGGGTTGTTGCCGCGTGAACCCTGGGAAGAATACGGCATCGAAGACCCCCGCACTGTACGTATCGATGACACCTTCTACATCACCTATGTCGCTATCAGTCAGCAAATGGGCATTGCCACAGCCCTCATGACCACGCCCGATTTTCAATCCTTCGAAAGACATGGAATCATCTTTCCGACAGAGAACAAAGATGTTGTCTTGCTGCCAGCGAAATGGAACAACAAGTATGTCGCCTATCACAGACCTGTCTCACGCGGTTCCATTGATATGCCCTCGATTTGGACGAGTCAATCTCCTGATGGAATCTATTGGGGGAGACATGGTAATTTGATCTCTCCAAGGCCAGGAGCCTGGGACTCACTCAAAGTGGGTGCTGGCCCCCCGCCTGTTTCTATTCCCCAGGGTTGGTTGATGATCTATCACGGTGTATCTCCTGCAACAGCCCAAAGCCCGGTAGGCCATTACTGCGCTGGAGCGTTGCTGCTTGACCCAGAGAATCCCTTCAAAATAATCGCGCGCTCAAGCAAGCCTTTAATCTCCCCCACACAGCCATACGAGTTGCACGGCTACACACCTGGCGTGGTCTTTCCAACCGGCATTCTCTTCGATGAAGATCAGGAATTGATCACGCTATTCACCGGCGGGGCCGATGAAATTGTGGCCTCCATATCCATTCCACTCCAACATGTACTAGAGCATTTAGGATTCAACTAGGCTCATGAACAATACAGCTAACTTCACCCAATCACCACGGCCACACATCTTGATGATCACCAATCACGGCGTTCATGAATGGGAAGTCGTCCCCGGCCTGCCCGACACTGGCGGCCAAAATGTGTTTGTCAACCAATTTTGCGAGGCATTGGTGAGGAAGGGTTATCACATCACCATCGTCAACCGCGGAGGATTCCCCCATCCCAAAACAGGTGAACCGCGTTCGGGTCTGCACTACAAGGATGAACATCAACGCATTCTATACCTCGACGATGGCTTGTCAGAATTCGTCCGCAAGGAAGATATGGCGGAACGGCTACCTTATCTATCCCAATCCCTGCAGAGACACTTCGCTGCTGAAGATACACCCATCGATCTGATCATCTCGCATTATTGGGATGGCGCCCAGTTGGGGGTCATATTCAACCAAGCATTGGACCAGCCCATAAAACACATTTGGGTGCCGCATTCGTTGGGTACAGTAAAGAAACGCAATGTCGATCCCGAACGATGGGCCGAGTTACGGATTGACGAACGCGTCGCTCTCGAAAGAGAGATCATTCCGCAAGTCACCGGGGTGGGTTCCACATCTGCTACTATTCGGCAGGCACTTCACGACGACTATCAGTACCCAACCGAGCCGTTATTCTTGCCACCATGTGTCGATCCAAAGAGATACTTCCCGGGGAAAATCGCAGCTGAGAGCCCAATTTGGGAATTCCTGGCACAGCATGCCTCGCCTACCGCTAGCGAAATTCAGCAACGCCGGATCATCACAGAGATCAGCCGCACCGATAGAACAAAACGGAAGGATATCCTGATCAGAGCCTTTACCAGGGTAATTCGCCAACACCCCCAAGCCTTGCTCGTCCTGACCATCAATCAGGAAGAACCCCAGGGAAAAGAGCTCGTGAAATTGATCCATGCGCTGGGCCTAGACGATGATGTCATTGTGCTGGGTTCGGTATGGGAACAACTCCCCTCGATATACCGCCTAACCGATATCTACTGCACACCGTCGATCATGGAGGGTTTCGGCATGTCAGCGCAAGAAGCCGCGGCCACAGAAGTCCCAGTGATCGCCAGCGACAAAGTTCCCTTTGCTACTGAATACCTTTTGGGGGAAAACGAACATCATCAATTCTTCGATGTAGGCAAGTCTCCGCTTCGGTTCGGTAAAGGTGCTATCGTCGTTCCTCCTGACGAGATCGGCGGGTTTGCTATTGCCATCGAGCGATTATTGGTAGATGAACAATTTCGCCTAAAGATGGGGAATAAGGCATACAATATCACCATTCCAGTATTTACTTGGGATAAGGTTGTAGACCGCTTCTTATCTGAGCTGGGCTAACTTTATGGAAAACCAACTTTCTGTCAAGAATTTGTATCAAATTTTGCAAAACGAAGATATATCAAGGCTGACCTACGCTCAACTTGTCGACCTTTTCGAGCAAGAGCTTGCTACAACCAAGTCAGCGATGGCAAAAAGCCTGCGAGTTGACCCGCGCAATGGGGACAAGATCATCTTCAATCCCGCGCGCGCCACCCGACCCAGAGACAATATGCCTCCATCTACGGGAACAGGATCATCTTCCCTCCACAGTTGCGTTATTTGCCAAGGCAACACTACCGGCGTTGTAGATTTTCATCCCCTCAGTGAGGGTTTTACGTTCATCAACAAAAACCTGTTCCCGATGGTCAGACCAACCAATACTTCAACTGACAACGCGCATGGGCTTCACTTCCTGCAATGGACATCATCACACCACGATGCAGATTGGCACAATCTGCCCCACACCGACCAGGTAATCGCGATGCAAAGACTGGTTGCACTAGAACGATGTTTGCTGACAACCGCAGACGAACGGATGCCAGAGCAATCGCGGTGGGGCGGCCTTCCTGGACAGCGCGGTTTCGTATCTATCATCAAGAATGGTGGACACCTTGTGGGAGGCTCCCTGGCACACGGCCACCAACAAATTGCTTACACGAATATCGCTCCAAGGAGAATAGCAGAGGATTGGCACTTCATGCAAGAAAAGGGGGAAGCGTTCACAGAATTCCTGCTTCGTGAAAATAACCCTCAACTAACCGTGGCAGATTTGGGTGAAGCGGTTTTGTTGATTCCCTACTTTATGCAGCGTCCCTATAACATGATGCTGTTGGTCAAGGATGTGCAGAAAAGACATCTTTACCAACTGAACAGGAAAGAAATCGAGGCAATAGCCCAAGGCTGGCACCTGGCTATAAGCAGTATTTTCAAGTTATTGCCCCAGTTGGGCCGTGAGATTGCTTATAACGCGATCACCCACAATGGGCCTTGCCCGGGGATTTATTTCGAGTTTCTCCCGTATACTCAAGAGATGGGCGGTTTCGAACACCTGGGGCTTACAGTCTGCCACGCTGACCCTGAAGTTGCTGCAACAAAATTGCGGGAATTGATTGCCCGCTAGCTTCTCTGGTCTTCAAATTATCTTGCCAGACCGGTCTCTCCTGCAACTCTCCAAATATTAGGGGGATTGGGATACTTCACACCACGGTAATCCCTGGAGAAACTCCCATGACGTAACACACTAGTTACAGGTATACGGTATCATGTTTTTGATGGCGGATCATTGACAGCCACAAAAAGATATGCTACCTTACTGGAACCGGTTCCAATCAAATCAGGTCAAATAATTTATGTCACCAACCATTCGAGATGTTGCTAAACGCGCCAACGTAGGTATTGCTACTGTTTCGCGCGTATTAAACAATAATCCTGCCGTCAGCGATGAAACTCGCCAGGCGGTTTTAACAGCGATCGAGGATCTCGATTACACTCCGAATCCCATTGCCCGCCAGCTTTCTACTGGACGTACATCGACAATTGGTGTCATTCTCCCCTATCTTACGATGCCATCCTATGTTGAACGCCTGCGAGGTGTGCAGCACGCATTAGCTGAAACCGATTATCGAATGGTATTGTTTAGCGTGGGATCCCCCGCTGAGAGAGACACCTATATCAAAGACTTACCAAGAAACAACCTGGTAGACGGAATACTCATTATTTCTTTGCCCCCAGATGATCAACAAGCAGAACGTCTCGCAAATGCAGAAATACCTACAGTATTAGTCGACGCTTACCACCAAAACTTGTGCAGCATTTTAACGGATGATGTAAAAGGGGGGAAAATGGCTACTCAGCACTTGATCGATTTAGGGCATGAAAGGATCGCTTTCTTGAGTGAACCTTTAGAAACACCCTTCCATCCTTCCACAAAATACCGTTATCAGGGCTATCGGCAAGCATTAACCGAAAACAATATTCCCTTTAGAGCAGAATACATGATCTCAGGCAAACGTGGGCGCTTTAAAGCCAAAAAAATGGCGAAAAAACTGCTTACCCTGGCTGAGCCTCCAACCGCTATTTTTGCAGGAAACGACTCCCTAGCAATTGGTGTACTAGACAGAGCAAAAGATTTGGGGATCAAAGTGCCTAAAGAACTATCTGTTATTGGTTTCGATGGTATCCGCGACGCAGAATATACGCTGCTAACCACAATCGATCAAAACCTTTTTGAGTCGGGCGTCGAAGGTGTTCATATGCTTCTGGAAGCTTTAGACTCGACCCCTCCATCTCCTTGCGAAAAAAGATTATCCTTGAATGTCATTCATCGGAAAACTACGAAAAGAATCAAGGAATAATCTGATCGATGAATATCGCGAAATCTCACAGTTATAATTTTTTCGCCCTGGGAGAAACCTTAATCGATTTCATATCAAGTGAAGAGGTCGAATCACTCGCACAAGCAGATAGTTATCAACGCTTTATTGGAGGGCAACCAACAAATCTCACTCGCAATATGGCGTTGCTTGGAAATTCTGTCGCCCTTGGCGCTTGTGTGGGAAATGACTATTTTGGTCAGTACATCATTGAACAGCTAAACCAACAAAATATCGAAACCAAATTCGTTCAGAAGTCAAACAGGGCACCTACGACAATCGTGCCTGTCACTCGAACCAGGGGGGGGACACCAAAATTCATGATCTTCAGAGGAGCAGATGCCTATATCCAAGCTGAAACTCATCTTATGGACGCCATCAGGAATACGAGCATCCTCCACACTTCGGCGTTTGCGCTCAGCCGGGAGCCAGCCCGCTCTACGATTATCAAGGCGCTGAAAATCGCCCAAGCGAACGATACAATGGTGTCGTTGGATCCAAACTATCATCCAGCGATATGGCCAGATGTACCAGATTTGATTTCCACCCTCAAGGATATCTATCAATACGTTGATATCACTAAACCCTCGCTGGATGATTGTGAGCGTATATTGTCACCAGGCTTGGAACCTATTGAATATGCGCGCCACTTCATCAGTTGGGGAGCAAAATTTGTTATACTTACTATGGGAGATATGGGGGTTCTCCTTACAACGGATACAGGTGACGTGTATAATATGATTCCGAACCCAATCTCAGTTTCAGATGTGACTGGCGCCGGAGACGCATTTTGGGCAGGATTCCTGACATCCATTTTAGAGGGCAAATCTCCTTTAGAGGCTGCCAAATTGGGTCAAGCCCTAGCAGAGGTAAAAATCGAAACCGTCGGCCCGTTATTAATTCCGCCAGACCGCAAATTTCTAGAAGAACGAGCTGAATCGATTCGCTATCAATAATAATTTATCAAGCAAGCTAATTGGAGGAGGTGGCATTATCATCAATATTCTTATGATTACATCACCGCCTGGCCGTTTCGTTGGTTGATACCAACACAACGCAAAACGTTATTGAGAATCAGGCAGAATTCGTGCAAACCATCTCGCGAAAGGAAGAAGGAAATGCAACCTACAACCGATTATCAAGTCAGGACAAGTGGATTTATCGACTGGATTGCCCTCATCATAGGCCGAGTTCTAATCTCACTTGTCGTACCTGTAACAACTTTCGCTGTCCTCATTGTTGGTTTTCGCTGGCTCCGCGACACGATCCCTACCGGAACGACAGAAAAGACAGTTGTATCCTTGGTGGCAATCATCTGGGGGGTCGGAGGCGCAGCCATCCTCTATGTCGTATCTAATTGGTTAGTCGAACAGCTTAGTACCAGATGGGTAAAGCGCCTACAGCCCTTTATCTTTGTTGGTCCCGCCGTGGCTATATTAATATGGTATCTGGCTCTTCCAACTGTCAGAAGCTTCTGGATCAGCCTTTTTAGTAGGGATGGTTCTGAGTTTGTTGGCCTCGCCAATTACATATCCGTCTTTACAGAACGCACAATGCTTGTAGCTTTCCGAAATAACCTCTTATGGATTGTATTCGGAGCTACACTTGCGATTGTTTTTGGCCTGCTGGTAGCGGTCTTAGCAGATCGCAGCAAATTTGAAAACGCGGCCAAATCATTGATTTTCCTCCCCATGGCGATTTCGATGGTTGGCGCAGGCGTAATCTGGAACTTCATATACGAAGTAAAAGATATTGCCGATCCCCAAATCGGTCTCCTTAACGCCGTATGGGTTGCCTTCGGCCAGGAACCCCAAGCTTGGACAGCCTTAAACCAACCCTGGAACAACATTTTCCTGATCATCATTATGATCTGGCTGCAAACTGGCTATGCTATGGTGATCTTCTCAGCGGCTATCAAGGGTATTCCAGATGAGCTTATCGAAGCCTCACGAGTTGATGGCGCAAACGAAGTGCAGATATTCTTCCGCATCATGATCCCTTATATAATGGGTACGATCATCACGGTGAGCACTACGGTCATCATATTCACCCTAAAGATATTCGATATAGTGATGGTGATGACTGGCGGACAATTTGCCAGCCACGTTATCGCCACGCAATTCTATCGCCAGGCCTTCACGAACAATAATAAAGGCTTAGCCGCTGCCATTGCTATCGTACTTTTGATCGCTGTTGTTCCTGTAATGATCTACAACCTGCGGCAATTTGCTGAAGAGGAGGCCTTCTAATGAGTACTCAAGCAGATAGTTTCGCAAGGAAGCAACGTCTTAGCGAGATCGTCGTCAATGTTTCGCTCTTGATACTGGTACTGGTTTGGACAATCCCAACCATCGGATTATTGGTATCCTCTTTCCGAACGAGATTTGATATCCAGACGTCAGGTTGGTGGTGGATATTGCCCCATCGAGAATGGGTCACTGTTGAAGAATTTGTTCCAGGTGATGACCTCGACCGTGATGGTGTGATGGAATTTGCTGGGGTAAGCGGCACATTCGAAGAGCTGCGTGCGGGCATTGATTTGCCAGATGGGGGCAAAGTTACCTGGGTTGGTAACAAACGCCTCGGTGTTGTAAAGGTTCAGGAAAACAAATGGACCATGCGTACCGATTTCACCCTTGAAAACTACGGCCAGGTGCTCGCTGGTAAAACTTATGAGATCCAAACCGCCAGCGGAGATATAAAAACTGTCCAGGGAGATGACTTTACTGGCTCTTTCCTAAACAGTCTGACAATTTCCATTCCCGCCACAGTGATTCCCATCTTGATCGCAGCATTTGCAGCCTACGGCTTCGCTTGGATGAACTTCCCCGGACGAAAACCGCTCTTTACCATGGTTGTTGCCCTGATGGTCGTCCCCCTCCAGATCGCCCTCGTCCCCATTCTCCAGGACTATGTTCGACTTGATCTGAATGGCACCTTCCTGGCTGTGTGGCTTGCTCATACCGGCTTTGGACTGCCCCTGGCCACCTACTTGCTTTTTAACTACATCAAGGGATTGCCTCGCGACATTCTGGAGTCGGCCTTCATCGATGGCGCATCGCACTTTACCATTTTCGCACGCCTGATCTTGCCGCTTTCAATCCCGGCATTAGCGTCATTCGCCATCTTTCAGTTCCTGTGGGTTTGGAATGACTACCTGATTGCCCTGGTATTCATAGGCGCCAAGCCAGATGTCCAGGTTTTGACCATGCGCATCGCCGAGATGGTCGGCTCACGCGGCTCCGATTGGCACTTGCTCACTGCCGGTGCTTTCATCTCTATGATCCTGCCACTGGCTGTCTTCTTCGCTCTGCAGCGCTTCTTCGTACGTGGCTTGCTAGCCGGCTCGGTCAAAGGATAAACGAACAATCACACGAGTACATAGGGTGTTTGGGTGCAACGCACACCAAACACCCTATTTTTTCGGCATCATCATTATGCAAAATTATTCGACTTTCAACTGGCGACTATGGCTACAATGGGTTCTAGGGACTACCCTGGGTTGGCTGGTTGGCAGTTCATTTCTTCCTTTAGAACTGGTTGCAGGTTTGAGCATTGGCGTGGCCCAGTGGCTGGTTCTACGTCCCCTGTTCCCCCTTTCCTGGTGGTGGATCATTCTCAGCGCGAGTGGCTGGATGTTAGGCTGGGGGGTCTGTATGGCTGTTGGTATCCCAGATTCCGCGGCTCTGATAGCTGGAATCCTCGGTCTAACCACGGGTGGATTTCAATGGTACATTCTGCGCCGCTGGGTTCCCATTGCGCATTGGTGGATCCTGGTAAGCATATTGGCCTGGATCGTTGGCCTGAGCGGGATTACCGATCAACGTCTGACTGGGTTGATCGTCGGGATCATCACAGGCATTGCATTCGAGTTGCTAGCGCGCTATAAACGATGAAAAACGATATCATGTTTCCAGATGATTTCCTATGGGGGGCAGCTGCATCAGCCTACCAGATCGAGGGGGCTTGGAACAAAGATGGCAAAGGCGAGAGCGTATGGGATCGTTTCGTGCGCCTGCCAGATCGCATCCTCAACGGCGATACTGGCGATGAAGCCTGTAATCACTACGGGCTCATGCCCTCAGACGTCGCTCTAATGAAAGAACTGGGAATCCCTTGTTATGGATTTTCGATTTCCTGGACGCGCGTTCTGCCCGAGGGGCGAGGCTCCGCAAACCCCAAGGGGTTGGATTTTTACAACCGACTTGTGGATACCCTTCTCGAGGCAGGGATCATCCCCAAAGTGACCCTCCATCACTGGGGTTTCCCTCAAGCACTCCAGGAATTGGGCGGCTGGCCTAACCGAGACAGCGCGGACTGGTTCGCAGACTTCGCCCAGGTGATAATCGGCCACCTCGCAGATCGCGTCCACATATGGGATACGATCAACGAACCCTGGGTAGTAGCATTCCTGGGCTATGGTGCAGGCGTGCAAGCTCCGGGGATTTGCGACGCCACAAAAGCATACCAGGCTGCACATCACTTACTGTTAGCTCACGGCAAAGCAGTGCAGCGCTTCCGTCAGGGTGGGTACCAGGGAGAAATCGGCCTGCGGCTCAATCTGAACCACCTGATCCCAGCCTCAGACAGTGAAGATGATCTGGCAGCTACTGAACGTGTTTACGCTGAAACCCACAGCTTTTTCCTTGATCCCGTGTGTAAAGGTCAATATCCAGACAGCTTTCTAGAATGGCTCGGGCCTCATCGCCCGCACATCGAACCCGGCGACTTGGAGATTATTCACAACTCGGCCGATTTCTTGGGATTGAACCATTACAACTCCGACCGAGTTCATTTCGACATCTTCGGAGGTTGGCTCAAAGCGCGCCTGACGCCCTATTCTGCGCCCGGTTGGGGCAGAACAGAAATGGGATGGGGCATCAATCCTGCCGGATTGAAGGCCGAAGTGCTCAACATCAAGCAGAATTATGGCAACCCCAAAGTTTATCTCGCAGAAAATGGTTGCGCCATGCCCGACATCCCCGACGAGCACGGCTTTGTAGCCGATTACGACCGCATCAATTACCTGCGTGCCCACATCGTTGCCCTGCACGAAGCCATCCAAGAGGGAGCCAATGTCCACGGGTATTTCGTTTGGAGTATTCTAGACAACTTCGAGTGGGAGCGCGGCTACAGCAAACGCTTTGGTTTGGTGCGCGTGGATCCTGACACATTGAAGCGCATCCCCAAACAAAGTGCTTACTGGTATAGCGACGTAATTATCAATAATCGCTTACACATCTGACTACCAACAACCGGCAACTGATTACTGACTACTATTTACTGAATAGAAGGTATTGGATATCGACAACATGACCGACGACCAACGACTGACAACTGACAATCTCCTCTGGTGGCAAACCGGCGTCATCTACCAGATCTATCCTCGTAGCTACAAGGACACCACAGGCAACGGCGTCGGTGATTTGCGTGGGATCATCGAGAAGTTGGATTACCTCCAAAATACACTGGGGATAGACGCAATCTGGCTCTCGCCTTTTTACCCCTCCCCAATGAAGGATTACGGCTACGATGTCGCTGATTACGTCGATGTACACCCTCTCTTTGGGGCACTGGAGGACTTCGATGAATTACTGCAAAACGCCCACCAACGCGGCATTAAGATCATCATCGACTTCGTCCCCAACCACTCATCTGACCAGCATAAGTGGTTCCAGGAATCGCGCTCCTCGCGCGACAACCCCAAACGGGATTGGTATGTTTGGGCCGACCAGAACCATCACCCACCCCCCAAACCCCCCAACAACTGGCTGGCTGTCTTCGGCGGTTCGGCCTGGGAATGGGATGAGGCCACCGGACAGTACTACCTGCACTCCTTCCTCAAAGAGCAGCCTGACCTCAACTGGCGCAATCCCGAGGTCAAACAAGCCATGTTCGACGTGCTGCGCTTCTGGCTTGAGCGCGGCGTGGATGGGTTTCGTGTCGATGTGGCTCACTTCATCATGAAGGACCCTGCGCTGCGTGATAATCCGCCTGCATCAAATGAAGGGTTGGCCTTTCATCGCCCGCACGGGGATTATGACTCTCAGAACCACATTCATGATAAAGGCCATCCCGATGCGCATAAGGTATACCGTGATTTTCGAACGCTGCTGGATGAATACAGCGTCCAGGCAGCGCGCATGTCGGTTGGAGAGATCCACATCTTCGATTGGGAAGAATGGGCTGGCTATTATGGCAACCCAAAAGAAGGCTTCGAATTTCATATGCCCTTCAATTTTTCACTGCTGAAAGCCCCCTGGGATGCCGCTGCTATACGGCGCGCAGTAGACGAACTCGAAGCTGCTTTGCCTCCCTGGGCGTGGCCGAATTATGTATTGGGGAACCACGACGAAGGCCGCATCGCTTCCCGTTATGGCGTTGAGCAAGCCCGCGTGGCCGCAATGCTGTTGCTCACACTACGTGGCACTCCCACAATCTACTATGGGGAAGAGATTGGTATGTCCGATGTCGATATCCCTATCAAGGATCAGCTCGATCCCTTTGGGTTGAATGTCCCTGGCTGGGGACGGGATCGCTGCCGCACTCCGATGCAGTGGTCGCTGGACCCTAACGCGGGTTTCGCCTCCGAAGAGGTGGTCAGATTATGGCTGCCCCTGGGTGATGATTGGCGAGAGGTCAATGTGGGTACTCAAACTGATGACCCTGTTTCGAGCCTTAATTTATACCGCCACCTATTGACTATGCGCAAAGAGCTCCCCGCGCTCCAGTGGGGAAGCTACACCCCACTCGATGAAGTACCCGATGGCTGCTTCGTGTACCAGCGCCAACGAGCAGGAAAAACTGTCTTAGTGGCACTCAACTTCAAAGGAGTCCCGCAGCACCTGTCTCTTCAGGGAGAAGGACAAGTCCTGCTCTCCACACATTTAGATCGTGCAGGCGTTGAGAGTCTGCAATCCATAAATCTAAGAGAAAACGAAGGAATAATCATAGAATTGTCGTAATGGATAAACTTCATTTTGATGCCGTAATTTTTGACCTGGACGGGGTCATCACCGACACAGCTTCCATCCACAGCACAGCCTGGAAGCTAATGTTCGACGAATTCCTGAAAGGCCACGCAGAAAGTACCGGGACTCCCTTCAGAGAATTCACCCACGAAAACGACTACCTGCCCTATGTCGATGGCAAGCCGAGATATGATGGGGTGGCATCGTTTCTTGAATCGCGCGGAATAGAGCTTCCCTATGGCGACCCAAATGACTCCCCTGATATAAGGACTGTCTGTGGCCTGGGCAACCGCAAAAACCAACTATTCAATGAGATCATCAGGGATGGGGGGGTAAAGATCTATCAAAGTACGGTAGATTTCATCCATGCGCTACGTGCTGAGGGGATTCGAGTCGGAGTAGCATCGTCAAGCAAAAACGCCAAAACGGTTCTCGAATCTGTTGACCTGATGGATTTGATCGAAACACGCGTTGATGGAGAAGTCTCAGCCAAATTAGGTCTGAAAGGCAAACCAGAACCCGATATTTTCACCACAGCATGTGACAATTTAGGTGTGTACTACGACCGGGCAGTTGTCGTGGAGGATGCCATCTCCGGCATACAGGCTGGCAGCAATGGAAGTTTTGGTCTGGTAATCGGTATTGCTCGCGAGGATAATGCCCTCGAATTGAAACTCAACGGCGCGGATATCGTAGTCGATGATATGGGCGAGATCGACATTCAGGGGGTCGAAGACTGGATGACCAAACGACTGTACGAGGAACAATGGTCAATTAGCTATTATGATTACGACCCTGAGAAAGAGGGCACGCGTGAAACGCTGCTTACCGTGGGAAATGGCTATTTTGGAACCCGCGGCGCGCTGGAGGAAACCCAAGCCAGCGATACAAATTATCCTGGTACGTATATCGCCGGGCTGTATAACCGCCTGGAATCTATAGTAGCTGGCCGCTCCGTTTTCAACGAAGATTTCGTCAATTGCCCAAATTGGCTGCCGATCACTTTCAAAATTGAAGACGGGGAATGGTTCGCCCCTAACAACGCAGAAATCCTGCACATCACTCGGAGTTTAGATTTGCGCAGTGGCGTGCTGCACCGCAGTATGGTTATTCGTGATAAAGCCGGAAACGAAAGTCGCATCGAATCGCAGCGCATTGCCAGTATGGCTGACCCGCACCTGGGGGCATTGCGCTATCGTATCATCCCATTGAACTATGAGAAAACTATCACAGTGCGATCTGCTCTCGATGGGGACATCATCAACTACGGAGTTCCGCGCTATCGCCAGCTTAATTCCAAACATTTAGAACCAGTAAGGGAAGGCACTAAGGGCAATACCAGCTTCTTATTAGTCAAAACCAACCAATCGAATGTCTTGGTTGCAGAAGCTGCTCGCTTGCTGGTGAGCGTCAATGGACGCGAAGCCAAACCTGATTTCCATATCGAGACCACCCCAGGGGTCGTGTCAACCTCTTTTAAGATCGCTGCCCAAAAAGGTGTTTCCATCACAATGGAGAAGATCGTCTCTTTGTATTCCTCGAACCAGGAAGATATCAAAGACCCACTAGATGAGGCGCGCGAGGCATTACGAAAGAAAACAACGTTTGATGTGCTACGACAAGCCAGCGCCGCAGCCTGGGGAGAGTTGTGGGACAAATTCGATATTCGCATCGAAGGTGACCGCACAGCCCAAAAGCTGATCCGCCTGCACATCTATCACAGCCTGGTAACCGCGTCTGTTCACAACGCTCGTCTCGATGCTGGAATCCCTGCTCGAGGGTTACATGGAGAAGCCTATCGTGGCCATATCTTCTGGGATGACCTGTATATCCTACCTCTTTTCGATCTCCAATTACCTGAGACGGCAAAATCGGCGCTGATGTACCGCTACCGGCGCCTAGGCCAGGCTCAAAAATACGCCCATGAGTATGGCTATCAGGGAGCCATGTTCCCCTGGCAGAGCGGCAGTGATGGCAGCGAAGAAAGTCAGGTGCTGCACCTCAATCCGATGTCTGGAGAATGGGGGGCAGATTACAGCTCTCTGCAGCGACATGTGGGGCTTTCGGTGGCCTACAATGTTTGGGAATATTTGTGGATAAACGAAGATCAAGATTTCCTCGAATCCTACGCCGTGGAGTTATTCATTGAAATTTGCAGATTCTGGGCCAGCAAGGCCAGCTTAGATAAAGAATCGGGACGGTATAGCATTGACCGGGTGATGGGACCAGATGAGTACCACGAAAAATATCCTGACTCAAGCGAAGGGGGCTTGAAAGATAATGCCTACACAAACCTTTTGGTCGCATGGGCTTTCAAGCGCGTATTTGATCTTCTGGACAGGATGAACGCAAATGACAGAGATAACTTGAAGCGTAAGATCAATCTTATGGAGGGTGAACTGGCGCGCTGGAAAGAAATTAGTATGAAGCTCAATATCCCAATCTCAGATGAAGGCATTCTCGAACAATACGCGGGATATATTGACCTTGAAGAACTGGATTGGGATTATTACCAGAGTAAGTATGAGAATATCCACCGCATGGATCGCATTCTCAAAGCGGAAGGAAAGTCCGCAGACGATTTCAAAGTATCTAAGCAAGCCGACGCCTTGATGACATTCTACTTGCTTAGCGCAGAGGAAATTAAGAGATTACTCGCAGAGTTGGGATATCACCCCCCTGACGATCTATTACGGGCAAATTTCTACTATTACTTGAACCGCACATCACACGGCTCGACACTCAGCCGCCTGGTGCACGCATACTTAGCCAATCTTATCGGCGATAAAAACCTAAGCTGGCAGCTTTATACAGAGGCTTTGAAAAGTGATTTCATCGATATTCAGGGCGGCACTACCAAAGAGGGCATTCATGCTGGAGTCATGGCAGGGACAGTTATATTTGCCTTAAGAGCATATGCGGGGATCGATTGGAGCGACGAACACTTATGTGTGAACCCGAGTCTTCCTTCAACCTGGCGCGGGATGCGATTCAGCCTGCGATTCAAGGGCGATCGCTATTTCTTCGAGATTTCCCCCGATATAGTTAGAATGAAAATTGAAGGCAATTCCGAAAAAAGAGTAGTTGTGAGAGGAAGGGAAATCCCCCTGCAACCAGGGAAATGGGTCGAGGCATAACAGAATTAACCAAATAATATGTATTGGCTCTCTAGGTATCACCGAGGAAGTTGGAAAATTTGGGGGTATGCCCCCCCATACCCCCAAATCTGGCGTTCACCACGGAAATTTCCAGAGACACAATTATTTTTCGCATTGTGTCTTTGGTGGTATAACGAAAGGAATTATAAATGTTAGGTGATGTATTACTCATCGAAGAAAAACATAAGAAAGCTGCTAAAGCGATCGTTGAGCGCGTTAACGCGATAGAAGGAGACAAAATTGTCATCGCTGTGGGCGGCGAATCGGGGTCGGGGAAATCTGAGTTGGGCCACGAGATTGCGCGTTTGCTCAAGGCCCAAGGGGCCCCTGCAAAAGTGATGCACATCGACAATTACTATAAAACTTCTCCACAGGAACGAAATCCCTGGCGCCAAGAGCACGGGGTCGAGAGTATTGGCTATTCGGAATACAATTGGGATACAATTAACACCAATCTAGCTGAATTTAAAGCGGATAAAGGCGAAGTCATCATGCCCTGCATCGATTTGCTCACCGATCAAGAGGATCTGCTGAAAACCAGCTTCAAAGGACTGCGATATATGGTTATTGAAGGTCTTTATGCGGTTCAAGTGGAAGCGGATTTGCGGATTTTCATTGATTTGACCTATCATGAAACGAAAAAAGCTCAACTTGTACGTGGCAAGGAAAAAGTGAATGAATGGCGCATGCAGGTATTACAGCGCGAGCACGAAGTTGTGCGTTCACTGCGTCCGTTGGCTGATTTGATTGTAGATAAGGAGTATAATGTTCAAGAATCTAAACTTCCTAAAGAAGTTTAGATTCTCAACAACACAGCATGCATATCGCTTTCCTCAACCCCCAAGGGAACTTCGACCCTAACGACAGCTATTGGACAGAACACCCCGACTTCGGCGGGCAATTGGTATATGTCAAAGAAGTCGCAATCGCCATGGCAGAGCTAGGGCATAAGGTGGATATTCTAACGCGCCAGATCATCGACCCGGACTGGCCAGAGTTCAGCAAGCCAATAGATGAGTATTCCGACACACCCAAGGTGCAGATTATTCGAATACCAGCCGGTCCTGAAAAATTCTTGCGAAAGGAATTGCTCTGGCCTCACCTGGTTCAAGAATGGGTTCCTAATATTGTCTCTTACTATCAAGAAAATGGGGGGTTACCGGATGCTACGACTGCCCATTATGGTGACGGCGGCTTATGCGGAGCGCTTCTGGAAGACAAACACGGTATCCCATTCACATTCACCGCTCACTCGCTCGGCGCTCAAAAGATGGATAAACTCCATGTATCACACGCAAACCTTGAAGAGATGGATGAGCATTTTCTGTTTGGGAGACGCCTAGTAGCCGAACGACTGGCGATGAATCACTCTTGTGTAAATATCACCAGCACGAAACAAGAGCGTTACAGTCAATACAGTCACAACGCATATCGGGGGGCAGTTGATTGGACTGACGATAAGCACTTCGCTGTGGTTCCACCCGGCGTTAATATCAGAATTTTCGACCGCAAGGCCCAATATAGCGATGAGGCCGCGATCCATGAACACATCGAAAATATGCTCAAACGTGACCTAGTGCCAGAGCGCCAGAAATTACCCTGCATTGTCGCTTCGAGCCGCCTGGATCCAAAAAAGAATCACCTTGCCCTGGTAGAGGCCTTCGCCTCCAGTTCAGAACTTAGATCGAGAGCAAACCTGGTGATCATTACGGGCAATATCGAAGATCCACTCAATGATTATCAATCGGCCGGAGAGACGGAACAATATGTATTAGACTGTTTGATGGAAATCATCAACCAGTCTAAACTCAGAGGTCAAATCTCGATGTTCGCTCTCCAGGGCCAGGGACAGTTAGCAGCAGGGTATCGCTTCTTTTCCAAGTTACAATCTGTTTTTGCACTGACCGCATTATACGAACCTTTTGGACTGGCTCCGTTAGAAGCCATGGCCGCAGGAATGCCTGCTGTTGTCACGAAGTTTGGTGGACCCACAGAAAGTTTACAAGAAGGAGATAATGAATACGGGGTATTAGTTGATCCTACTGATCTCGATGAAATCAGTGCGTCATTATTCTCTTTGGTGATAAATCCTGACCTCTGGCAAAAATATACAGACGCAGGGTACCAACGAGTTCAAAATCGCTATTTGTGGCAACGTACTGCAGAGGGTTATCTCAAAGTTATCGAGGGTGCATTGGAAGATTGTGACACTGCTCAACATCGAGAAAAACTCCTCCCCATTCATCCATATTTCATTGAACCAAATGCGGAGAACGACATGACAATGGAAGAGCTAAAGAACCTTTACCTCAATTATGACATTCTTGCCATTGGAGAAACGCTCGTCGATTTCATTTCTCATGAACCAGCCAACTCCCTGAGAACAGCTAAAGAGTTTACCCGTTATCTTGGGGGACAACCAGCCAATGTGGCCGTTTACGCTGCAAAACTTGGAGCAAAGTCGGTCATCCTTTCAAAAATCAGTAGAGATCGGTTTGGCGAATTTCTCGCAGAGGAACTTCAATACCATGGTGTAAATACTGAAGCATTACTTCAAACCGATGAGCTGCCAACTACCAATGTGTTCCTGACAAAAACCACTGGTGTCCCAGATTTCCAAGTCAACCGGGGTGCTGATGCGCTGCTCAATATTAGAGATGTCTCGGAAGAGCTGATCCAAAACACTCAGGTAGTGCACACATCCTGTTTTGCACTATCCCAAGAACCAACTCGATCTGCTATCCGCCGAGCTCTTCGCCTTGCCAATCGGTACGAAAAAATTGTATCTCTGGACCCCAACTACAGCCCCCGCGTTTGGCCGGACAAAATGGAGGCCTGGGAGGTACTTGCTCAAATTATGCCTTACGTTACCGTTGTAAAGCCCTCCCTTGAGGACGCTCGCAGATTATTCGACCCAAATATGAGTGAGAAGGAACTTGAGGATGCATGTCTAGATAGATTTCACGATCTCGGCGCGGAGGTCGTGATCGTCACTCGCAGCGGAGGAGTTGTTACAGTTTCTGACGGAAAGTCGGTTCAATGTGTAGGACCACTTCCATTAGTCGAAGTAGATAGTGTTATCGGCGGAGGTGATGCCTTTTGGGCTGGGCTACTCGTCGCATTTTTGGACGGCAAAACCTGGCCTTTTAGTGTCTGCTTCGCGCATGAAATCGCAGCATTGAAACTGCGTCAAGTAGGTCACGTTGAAAAAGTCATTGATAGAAAAGCGATTTATCCGAATTTGGAAGAGAGGTTAACACAATGCATGTAACAGGAGGAAGATATGGCAAAGCAGATTGCTTTTATATCCATCCACGGGGATCCCCTGGCAACCTTAGGAGGGTCACACCATGGCGGCCAAAACGTCTACGTTAAGGAATTGGCACGTCATCTGTGTGAATGGGGATTTTCTACTGACGTATTTTCGCGTTGGGAAGCGCCCGATCAGCAACCCATAGAAAATATCCGAGAAGGAGCACGCGTTATACGTGTTCAAGTAGGACCCCCTCAATGCATGGCAAAAGAAGAAACGATTCTTCTTCTTTCTGAGTTAGCAGATTGGATCACGCTCTATCAAGCCGAACAAAAAATTGATTATCAGCTCGTTCACGGTCATTATTACTTTAGTGGGGCAGTATCATTAATCTTGCAAGAAAAGTGGGGGATACCATTCATCGAGACTTTCCATTCCTTGGGAGCTGTCAAACGAAAAACGATGGATCGCAAAGATCCAAGTCCTATTCAACGCTTTGAGATTGAACAACGGATTTGCCAAACTGCAGACCACATCATCAGCACGGCGCCACAAGAAAAGAAAGACCTCACAGAAATTTACAACACAAATCCAGATCAGATTGAAATTGTCCCTTGTGGAGTCAACCTAAATCTTTTTAAGCCAGAATCACAAGTAGATGCAAAAAAATATGCGGGATTCCCCAAGAATAAATTCCTGGTCACCTATGTGGGTCGCTTAGAATTGAGAAAGGGGATTAATACGCTGCTTGAAGCGATTGGCATTTTATTGGAAAAACAACCGGATTTACCACTCCACGCCGTCATCGTTGGAGGGTCTCATTGTAAAGGTAATGAGATTGAAGTTTTAGAAAAAGAAATTGAAGAATTTAAGCTATATCAAGAAACGATTCGACGGTATCAAATAACCGACCGGGTGACATTTACCGGGGGTAAGCCCCAAGAACTCCTCTATCACTATTACAGTGCTGGAGATGTGACAGTAATTCCATCCTACTACGAGCCTTTTGGCATGACAGCTACAGAGGCGCTAGCCTGTGGCAGCAGCGTCATTGCATCAAGCGTTGGTGGATTGAAATCAACAGTTAAAGAAGACCATGTCGGGCTACAATTCGAACCGCAAAACCCCCATGACTTAGCCAAGAAGATTCAATATTTAATTAATCATCCTCTTGAAAACACGCGCTATCGCAAAAATGCTCGCCCTTATGCAGAAGAGAGATACAGCTGGCGAGCAGTATCTAGAGATATCGCTTCAGTTTACGAGAGCGTACTGAACTAGTCCAGCAATTGCAGTACCCCATACGTAGATAATTTTGTTTTGCATATCAAGGGTTGGAGGCTGGAAATCTACCCAGCCTCCAATCTACATTCCTCGATCGCCAAAATCTAATCTCTAACGCCCCGGTCTGTTCCCCAAAGCCCCCTCTAAAGCACCCAAACCGCTACTCACTTGAGGAAGCTGGCCGCGCGCCAGTTGCGAGGTAAGATTCCCAATTTCCCCAGACCGCCCTTGGAGCAGTGGACCCCCAACTGAATCGATGCTCGCCCGGGCGTTGGCACTGAGCTGCCCGATATTGAGAAGTTCCAAATTCGAGATCGCCCCATCGCCCAGCGCGGCACGTACAGAATCAACAAAATCGAATGCGCTCAAGAGGGCATCCTTGCGATTCCCTGCGACTTGATTTGGGACCATATCAAGGAGTTCAGCAACCCGATTTTCCCAATCGCCGCTGAGGGCATCCTTCCAGGTTGCTCTCTTTTCAACGAGGGCCGTGATCTTATCATTGACGCTACCTGCCGCGCCGACAAACTGGTCGATGACCTCTGTGGCAATTTCAATCCCTTGCACTAAGGCATCTTCAATCATGAGGGCTAACTCAAGCATTTCAACTGCGAAGGCAGCCAACTCATCCAGATCGTCTTCGATCGCCTGGAGCAGGTAGAGGGTCTCCTCGGCTAATTCACCATAGATGCCATAATAGGCGTAGATCAATTCCTCAGCCAGAGCGATGGCATACTCTAGTTCATACAAAAGCGCTTCGATATCATCGATTTCTTCTTGCGTGATCGTACCATCCGAGGCAGCGTCATTTACCGCTGAACTGGCTTGATTTGAGGCGTCTTCAGCTTCGTTGACAGCAGAATCGATTTCAGCAGCCAACTCTTCCTCGCTGACGTCACTATATTCTGCCAGATCTGGCGTGGGCATAGCAGTTACTGTCGCTTGGACTGCTTCATCGACGGCCTCTTGAAAGGCTGCCTCTGCCGTCGCGGTGAGGGATTTTGATGCGCTAATCGTCGCTTCAGCATCTGCAGACTGCGTTTCGAGGGGGGTATCACAGCTTGTAATTCCAACTCCGAGCATTGTAATTACCAATGATACGAATGCTAATCGCAATGAAAGTTTATTGTGCATTTCTGCCTCCTAAAGATTGGATTGATAGTCCTGAGCAATTTTCAAAAGATTCTCCCAAGCACCCTTGGGCAAAGAATAATTCTCCATAACGATATTATGGAGCAGTCCGCTGAAACTGTAACCTGCATCGATCATTTGATTAATCTGATCTCCAACCCAGCGATCTTGCAACTCAACACCTTGGTCCCATTCATGGGCTCGAACTTTCGCCATCAATTCTGGATAGGAATAGGGCGGAAACCGCTGACAGAAAAGTCCCTCGACAATGAACCCAAATAATTTCTTCGTCCGGTCGATCCAGCCTTCGGCATCGCGGGGGTTATCTTTTCCCTGTTGTTTGACGAATTTGATGTCCTCAACCAGCTGCACGGCCACATCCTGACCGAGTTGATCGACGACACGTTCGAAGTATGCAAGGAAACGGCGGTTATGTTCAACGCCGTAATGGGTAGCTCTGTAATCTAGGTTAAAGTCGAATGAAATTACGCCATACTCCGAATGCGGTAAAGAGATATTGAATACCAGTCCAGGAGTGTTTCCCCAGGTTCGCAAAAATTCAAAACGCGCACTTCCGGGTGGCATCTCGAAATGAAACTCCAAGACAGTAATAATGCGCGGGATAAAGGCGGCCAGCCTGGGGTCGTATCCTCTCAACTCATCGAGAGAAGTAATGCCTTCTTTCTTTCCGGTCAACTCGCGGGCGTCGATGGGAGTCCAATCCTTGTACCCATGAGATTCATCATTGGGCACATTGAGGAATATTATATCTACATCAGGGGCCAGATCATTGTTCGTCCCGCGGTTAAAGGAGCTCATATCGCCACATTGGATCTCATATAGCGAAAGCGTGGGGGAAAACTCTTCCTTCATCAGCGGCTTCACTGCTTGGATTACCCCATCACTGAGGCGCCTCTGTTGTCTAATTATTTCGAAGAGAGGATTGGTATTTTTCGACATATTCAGGATCCCACCTCACAATGCAATACTTGCGCCTGATATTGCCCTATGAGATACTTCCAAAATGCTGCGATACCCTAGTATAACGCAGCACCCCAAGGAGCAACAATATGAGACGAAAAACTGCCATAATTGGTATCGCCAGTATTTTCCTTATCAGTGCCCTCGCCTGTCAAACGGTTTCGGAAGTGTTTTACGAGCCGCCGACTCCAACGCCTACGGCGATCGATACTCCCCTTCCAGCAATCCCAGTGATGCCAGGTCCGGAGCACCCCAACGAACCTGTGCAAATCAAGGGGGAAATTCCCTTCACCTCCCCATTCTTCCTTGATACCCTCGCTGAAGCCTTTGTGATGCTCGAGGATCAGGGTGGTTTCATCCAACGCGATCTGGAATTCGAGTTTCCACTTGAAGGGCAGGTCATTGGACCCGTGGAGTTAATCGGAGAAGATAAACTTACCTATCAACTCGCTCTCCCAGCTGTTCCTCAAGGCACGCTTTCCGACGTCGACAACGATGGCGAAGAAGATGTCGGCGTGCTGGTCTTCAATGTGGCTTACTGGTCCAATACTTGGGGCGGGCCATTCCTGGAAACGCGCGACGGCACGGGGTGGTCCACAGCATATGCCTCGACGACTACAGATCCCGATCGCGATTATGAGATCAACGGCGGAAAGCTCATCGTATGGGCGCAGGATGATGCCCAGGGCTTTCCCACCGGTTTTGGGGAAGACAATCTGCTCTTCACCGCCGACGATCCCACGGCCTCCATTCCGGCAGGGTACAACATCGTCGATCTCGACCGGGAACCTTTCAAGATCTATAAAGAGGCTCAACCTTCCCTCACGCTGATTGAGGGGGAAATCGCCGTCAACGATTTCTCTGAGATGCGTTACTCCGAAGCGTTCGATGCCCTCTTCGAAAAGGTCTCTATCGAATATCCCTTCACACCCGACAAAAACATAGTATGGGACAACTTGTATAATGAACATGCCCCCAATATTGCCGCCGCGGTAAATGACGAGGATTTTTACTGGGCGTTGAAAAATTTCACTTTAGCCATCCCCGATGCGCACATCGGAATTTCTTTCAATGATTTGATCGGACAGTTATTTTTTGAGAATCATGGCGGCAGCTTTGGGATGATCCTGGTCGAATTGAGCGATGGCCGCGTCCTGGTGCAGGATGTGTTCCCAAACACTCCGGCTGAGCGCGCGGGGGTTGAGGTGGGTGCTGAAATCACCCGCTGGGGTGGATCTGCTCTTGGAGAGGCCATCAGCCAGGTAGAGTCCTTTTTCGGGCCTTACTCCACTGAGGACCACAAACGCCTTGAACAGCTGGTCTTCCTAACTCGCGTTCCACCGGATACGGAAATTGAGTTCACTTTCAAGAATCCCAAAGAAGGAAGCCAGACGGTCACAATCAAAGCCGATGTTGAATATGACTCTTTGTTCGAGTGGATCCCCTCTTTCAGGGTCGACGAGTTGAGCCCACCGATCGTTGGAGAGATACTTGAACCCTCAGGCTTGGGCTACATCCGCATCAACACCTTCTCCGATGACTACAACCTGACAGCCCAATTGTGGGATCATTTCATCAATAGTCTCATCGAAGTCGAAGTCCCCGGATTGATCATCGACATGCGCGTCAATGGTGGTGGTAGTTCGGGTCTAGCTAACGCCTTTGCAGGATATTTTTACGATGAAGAGGTCACCATTTCACGGCGTTCTTACTTCAACGATCTACTGGGAGAATTCGAATACAAAGATCCACCTGGTCGTATCAAACCTGGACCAGTTCTATTTGATGGTCCTGTTGCGGTGCTGGTCAGCCCATACTGTATCAGCGCCTGTGAAGGTTTTACCTATACCCTAACCCATCGAGAGAACACAACGGTCATTGGCCATTTCCCCACATCTGGCGCTTTTGGTGAAGTCGGCCGCGGCCAATACAAGCTCCCCGCAGACCTATCCCTGCAATTCCCAACCGGGCGCGCCGAAACCCCCCAAGGTGAGCTGCTTATTGAGGGTACCGGTGTTGTTCTCGATATCGTGGTACCGGTCACTGAGCAAAGTGCCTTAGGCCAAGTCGATTCAGTCCTGGAAGCAGCGATAGAAGCGATCTCAAGGTGATAAGAGAGAAACCGGGGTTCAAGGAGAACCCCGGTTTCTTTTTCATCGCGACCATGGTGGCAACGCCCTTCGCCTTTCATGTTTCGGAAGTATCCGAATTTCTTCTCCCTTTTGGATATATTTATCAATCAATTTCAGCACCCTTTCAGTCGCATTCCCGTCAAAGCGTCCCCAATATGGCGCGGATTTCCAAAGTACTTCGACTAAGCGATCGTAATAGGCCCTGTCAGAAAACAATCTCTGCAAAGTGGGCACAAACTGCGCACGATCGCGCACTACAACAATCCCAGGAACTTCATCGAAGGTATCATAGCCAAACCAATCAAAATCAATTACAACGCTGGGTATCTGGGAAACTATCGCCAAAGTAACGGTGGAAGAAAAGGTGGCCACAAATGCATCGCAGATCGGAATCAGTTGATCATAGCTGTACGTAGAGGCGATAATGTGTCCATACTTTTCTGCATGCGGCAAATATTGGTTTAGATCGCTTTTAGGGTGCAAGCTGAGGATGACATTCAATTCATCGTGAGCATTCGCTAAACCTTGAAACAAGAATTCAATTTCTTCCCAATGCTGTCCCCAAGACAACAGATCATGTTCAGCAAGTTGAGGTACCGAACAAAGCAAGATTTGCTTTTCAGGATCCAATACGAAATCCCGGCAAATCTTTTCACGCCATTTAGCGCGATCAGTTTTAATATTTGCAGAGTTATCGTAACGGGGTTTTCCAACGATTTGTACCTTCTTGGGGTCGAGTCCTTCACTGACGAGAATGTCGCGTGCCTGATCACTCTCCAGGGCCATTTTCCAAGCTTGGCCCCCTCCTAAATTCCATGGATCAGTGGGGAGAATGCCTAAAACATTCGCAGAAATCATCCAAGCCGGTGAATTCCAAAGCAAACGATATTGTTCAGTCTCATAGACCCATTTAGGTTTAATCTTAGCCAACCAACGATTTATTCGGCTTTCCATCCCATATATGGTTTCCCAATATTTTTGCGCCAAACGGTAGGCAGCGCTACTAGGGCGGTCTGACAATGCAAAGGGAAGAATGATTGAAGGAATGCCAATTGCATTCGCTTGCATAATCAACGCAGTTTCGATTCCCACATGCCGGTCCCCCACGGTGAGAACGCAAACCGGGGTATATTTTGCTAGTAATCGTTTTGCAGTGAGTTTTTCTCTGGCAAAGACCATCAGGTAATAAAGCAACTGTATTAGAAAGGTTCGCTGCAACCCTATAGATATCCTTCTAATCGCAAGTTGGGATATTCTTTGTTGGTATGATGCTTTCGAGATAGCTTTCTGTTTCGAATCCTTCTCTGCTATTTTCTGTTCTTTGACATTGTGATGAATATACCCAATCCCATGATCAATACAAAAATTTACCGCGGTGAAATTATCCTTCCAATGAATTAAGAACAACGGTATATATTTCCTTTGTTCTTTGATTGCCAATGCTATGGCTAACATTTCGGAAAATGATGAGCTGCTGTGGGGGACGAACAGAAGTTTAGGGCCGTTTTTCATTTGAAAAACCATACCGAAATGTTGCCTTTATCTCAAACGTCATAGATCTCTGGCCGATATAGATCGAGATGATCTTTGATCCAGGCAATCGTGCACTGCAACCCTTCTTTCAAGGTATATCTTGGTTTCCAGCCAAGTTCATTCGCCTTTGATATATCTGCACACAACCGATCGACTTCGCTTGCTTCAGGACGGACTCGATCATCATCAGAAATCACCGGTAAATCTTTATCGATCAACCTTGCGATCATTTCAACTAAATCACGCATGGAAATTTCCTTACCAGTTCCAAGATTGATTACTTCGCCATTAGCGTTTGAAGCTGCTGCGATATAAAGAAATCCTTCGACGGTGTCGGCTACATAATTCAAATCTCGCGTTGGGTCGAGATTCCCCACTCGAATTTCTGATTTCGTTAACCCTTGGGTGATCACGGTGGGGATTATTGCCCTGGCAGATTGCCGTGGACCGTAGGTATTAAAGGGCCTCACAATTGATACCGGCAAATCGAAAGAACGAAAGAAAGATTCAGCCAATTTATCAGCCCCAATCTTTGTGGCTGAGTATGGCGATTGGCCTTGCAAGGGGTGTTCTTCATCAATAGGCACATAGCGAGCTGAGCCATAGGTCTCACTTGTTGAGGTTTGCAGTACCCGCCCAACCCCTTCATCAAGCGACGAATGCAATACGTTCAGCGTTCCAACTATATTGGTCTGCACGTACGAAGAGGGGGCTTGATATGAATAAGGGATGCCAATCAGAGCCGCCAAATGGAACACATATTCTCTACTCTTCACGGCGTTCCGAACGCTATCCCGATCTGCAATATCACCTGGAATCACTTCGACATCATCGACTACCGGAGAATGATCCAGCCAGGCCCATTTTCCCAAGGAATTGTAATGCACGAAGGCACGCACCTGCGCGCCCAACTCTACAAGACGCTCTGTTAGATGACTCCCAATAAAGCCACCCGCGCCTGTTATTAGAACCTTCCGTCCCGTCCAATCAAATTCTGCCATTTTTGAAATCTTCTTGAGCTTGCTGATAGTCTGGGGGTTGGCCAATATCCAACCAGTATTCCATCACCGGGAAATTGATCACCGTACGCTCATCTTGAAGCAAGATATTGATCAAATCCGTCATATCTATTTTTTGATCGCCTGTGATATACGCATGAATAGGGGGATCCAATAAGTAGATTCCGGCATTCACAAAAAAGCTGTAGCGCGGTTTTTCGCGCAAGCGCCTGACATAGGGTCCATCCCCTTCGATTACTCCATAAGGAACACTGATATCATATTGGCGCACAGCAACAGTGAGGTCAGCTTGATATTTTTGGTGGTAATTGAGCATCGAGCGGAAGTCTACCCGAGTGAGAATATCGCCATTGATCACCAGGAGCGGTTCATCGGGTGACTCCATTAATCCTAGTGATCCTGCTGTTCCCAGGGGTTTTTTTTCATCCACATAGTTGATATCAACCCCAAACTCGCTTCCATCACCAAAATGAGTCTTGATCTTTTCACCTAAATAGTTTGTCGTCACACTTACTCGATTAATACCTGTCTGTCGCAATTGCTCGATGATGCGCTCCATAATTGGGCGGTCACCAAGAGGTAACATTGGTTTCGGCAAATCTTCCGTTAGGGGCCTCAGCCGGGTGCCAAAACCTCCTGCCATTATGACAGCTTGAACTGGCAAATCTCCGCCAGGTAGCAAGTCTTCCATGGACACCAAATCGATTATCCTGTCATCTTTGTCTATGATGGGGATCTGTTGCACAACAAGTTCTTTCATCATTCTTAAGATTTCAGAGGACTCTGTACCTTTTTGTGCAGTAACTGGTTTTGGATAAGGCGAATCCACACGTTGAGCCAATATCTCACTAATCGGAGTATCGAGATTCTTTTCAGCCAACATGGCGCGCCGAATGTCGCCATCGGTGATCGTGCCAACCAAATGCATCTGATCATCAACGATCAAAACAATTCCACGTTGGTTGAAGTTGAGTGCATTGATCGCATCCCTGACGACGCTATCTGCAGGGATGCAGAATGCGGAGTGATCAAAGACCATATTGCGACCTACCCAGGAAAAGCATGCATCCTTTCATCGCAAATTCTAGCTTATCATTCAGTCTCCCATAACGGGTGACGTAAAATCCATTCCCCATTTTCCTCATTCCACAGATGTGGGGATCTGGCTCGATCGCAAAGATCCAGGAAATGCTCCATATCCATGCCAATATAATTCATAATTTCTAGCAAATAACGGTCAGGAAATTCACCATCATATCTTTTAACCAGGGCAACTCCTTCTTCACGGGTGAGGTGTTTATTGCGGATTTCCTGAGAGGCATCATAGGTCGCACGACCAATGCCAAATTTCATGTACGTCGTATAGTAGTGCAAATCGTCGATCTTATCATCGATACTATTATATTTACTATACGTGCCTTGCGTGCGGAATGGCCGGGCCTGGAAATTAGTGTTTTCGACAGCAAAGTAATACGCTTCTTGCGGGATCCACTTCAGGTAATAACCTAGATAGTGAATCTCGATCTTTGACTTTTCGATCTCTTTGTGATCGGCGGGCAAATAAGTCATCAAATCTACCAGGGAAACTCCATACTGCTCCTGCAATTCTCGCACCGAAACCCCGCCCAGGTACATGTTATCCAAATTTTTCATCGTAAAATACGATTTATCACGCAGTGAAGAAGCGTTCTCTGCAATCGGATTTCCATATTCAGCTTCGTTTTCACCATAGAATACTAGTGGAATATCGTATTTCAAGGCAACTTTAGGAGCCAGGTTCTTTTGGCCAAGTATGAAGGTTTGAAAAGGGTGTAAAAGGTTTTCGATTGCCAAACGCGTCAGCAATTTCATTACCCTTCCATTCTGGTTGTAAGAGATATTGTCAAACCCTCCTGTTTCGATCCAGTTGCGGAAATTCTGGTACCCGTAATCCGTGTACATGATTGGAGGCCAAGTACAGGTCAGTGGGTGCATACCATACTTATATTTCAAAATATAGGAGGCGTAAACGCTATCCTTGCCGCCGCTGCCAGGCACTATACAATCATAATACCCATCACTGCGACGATGTTGGTCACACAACTTGACCAATTCCTTTTCCCGAGCTTCCCAATCAATACCCTCTTTAACTTCAGCGTAACGGCAGGCATCACAGAGTTCATCTTCACCAATATTCAGTGTGGGGGTTTTGCGTTCCTTGGTATGCTTGAACTCAGGGTATGAAGAGGGTCGCTGATTTGACATCACGCAACGCTTGCAATAGCGAACTTCTGTCGGCAAGCCGTAATAGGCTTCTAATTCTTGTGACATTCAATTACTCCAAACTTTGCTTCACCATCGCGGCGATCGTTTCATAGACTCGTAAACCTTGCTTACCACTCCGTTCAGGGTGGAACTGACAGGCGAAGGTGTAATTATACTGCAAGCTGGAGCAAAATTCGATTTGGCCATATTGGGAGGTGGATAGAACTAGTTCGGGATTTTCCGGCTTCACATAGAAAGAATGAACAAAATACATGTACTCTCCTTCGGAAACATCCGCAAGAGGTGTGCCTGTCCATGAAGTTGGAGATTCTGGTTTAGGTGTCCCAGTATCAGGCGTCCCCCAGATTCGATTCCAACCGACCTGAGGAACCTTCAGGCTTCTAGGATATTCTTGCCAAGCATCAGGATATGTTTGAGTTTCCAAGGGAACCACTACACCATCAATGATACCCAGTCCCTTGTGGGTGCCAAACTCATAACTTTCGGTCATCAACAATTGCAATCCCAGGCATATGCCAATTAGCCATTTATCTGAAGCTCCAATTTCCTGAAGAGGTTTGATCAAATCCAATTTTCGCAGGGAATCTATGGCGTCCCCATATGCGCCGACACCAGGCAAGATGACGGCATCTGCGGCAAATAAATCCGCAGGTGCTGAAGTGATCATTGCATCCATTCCAGCATACTCACAGGCCTGTTTCACACTGAACAGGTTTCCCAGCCCAAAATCAACAATAGCAACTTGAACCTTATTATCAATCACTGCCCACCCCCTTCTGTAAACGACAATGTACTTCTCGTTCTGACAGAAACTCTTTGATCTGGTAAACGGTAGAGCCCGCGATGTTTTTACGTCCCATCTGTCCACGTCTGCCGCGCAAGAATTCGATATTTCCTTCTACTTGGTAATCACCCTCGTGCAACTTATATTGGTGGATGAAATCATAATGAAGCATCGAAGCCAAACTTATAGCATCCGCACTTCCATTCGAGATGACATCATACAGATGATCAAGTTTTCCCGCACCGCCCAATGCTATTACTGGGATTGATACAGATTCAGCAATTTGACGAGTCAGATCCAGGTCGTACCCTTTTCCAGTTCCTTCTCTGTCTACAGAGGTCACCAGCAATTCACCAGCTCCCAATTCCGCTGCCTGGATGGCCCATTCGCAAGCATCTATGCCCGTACTTTCACGCCCGCTATCAACATGGGCTTCAAATCGCCCATCCGGCATTTTGATAGCTTCGATGGAAACGACAATTGTAGAGGAGCCGAAGGCCAAAGCTGCTTCGCGGATGAAATCGGGGCGATGGATTGCGGCGGTGTTTATGGCAACTTTATCCGCTCCAACCCGTAAGACAGTACGGATATCCTCAACGGTGCGCAGGCCACCCCCGACAGTCAATGGAATAAAAATCTCTGATGAAGTCTTCCTGATGATATCTAATAAACTATTACGACCATACAAACTAGCCACCGCATCTTGGTAGAGCAATTCATCGGCCCCGTTCTGATAGTAAAAGCGGGCAAAATCCTCCGGTTTACCTAGAACCCTCAATCCCTCAAGATGAATTCCTTTTACGAGATTAGGACCTTTGATATCTAATCGAGGGATGATACGGATATTCAACTCGAAGTCTCCAGCACTTTCATGGGCTTGGCAGGTACACCAGCAACAACCGTTTCCGGCATAACATCTTTCACTACAACTGCGCCTGCTCCAACAACAGCTCTATGCCCAATCTTTATTCCCTGTTTGACAATTGCGCCAATCCCTACATGAGCACCCTCACCAACGTTGACCGCACCGCCCAATTGAGCACCTGTCGCAATATGAGCATGACTGCCAATCGTACAATCGTGCTCAACAATCGCACTTGTGTTGATGATCACATTCAACCCAAGTCGTACGCCAGCATTTATAATAGCCCCACCCATCAGGGTTACCCCATCGCCAAAAGCCGCGGAAGGAGATACTATCGCCTGAGGATGAATGGTATTTATCGGTTTAATCTGCAAATTTATACCTAGATCAAAGAGCCTTTTCCTAGGTTGGTTATCTCCTACACCACCTACACCGACAAAGAAATACTCAACTCCTTGGTTGCCTAATTGTGGCAGCATCTCATCACCCCCCAAAATCGGCACTCCAAGTATCTGTTCAGGGTGTGAATCGAGGTTGGGAGTCAGAAGGCCAACGATCTCATAAGAATCGTAACCACGCAATATCTCGATCATGCCTTTAGCATGCCCGCCGGCCCCCAGGCCAATGACTTTCTTTTTCATGCTGACCTAAACCCTCAACTCGAGATCATAAAATCGTTTGATCAATATATCATCCCCTAATTTAACACTTTTTAAGGTTTTGACGATCAATTCGGATGCTGTTCCATCACCATAGGGATTAGGAAGTCCCTGAATATCCTTCCGGAATTGGGAATCGCTGGCTTTGCGAATACCTGCAATGATGCTTTCCTGGGAATAATCAACATCGATCACATTTTGACCCCGGACTCTGCCAGCTTGGCGGGTCCCAATGTTTACAACTGGTAGGTCGAAAGAAGCCGCCTCGATGATTCCACTCGAAGAATTGCCAACCATGGCTGATGCAAACTTCATTACACTGAAATAACCTTGAGTACCTAAGTATTCTACTGCCTGGCAATTAGGTTGGCGTCCTACATATTCCAAGATTTTTTCCCGAATAATGCGGCCTGAGGTATCTGCATTCGGCATCGTAAACACAACAGCTTTTTCAGTTGATTCTAGAGCGGCCAAAATTTCAGAAATCTGCGATTCAGTTTGTTCAAATTCCAATGTAACCGGGTGATATGTTACGATCAAATAGGGAGATTCGCATATTTGCAAACTGAAAATGGATGATAATTCTTCCCGCTTCAAAAGTTTTTCTGAATATAGGTTATCCAGACCTGGAGCTCCGGAGATAATCACATGCCTGGGATCTTCCCCCAACTGTATTACTCGATTTGCGTATTCCTGGGTCGCAACAAAGTGCAGGTGACTCAATTTGGTCATCGAATGCCGTAGGGCATCATCAATCGCTCCTCGGGTTAGTTCCCCTCCATGGATATGAGCTACAGGAATTTTGAAGGGCAAGGCCGCTAATGCCGCTGCGTACATTTCGAAACGGTCACCCAAAACCACCAGGATATCTGGGCGGGCGCGTGCATATGATTGGGAAAAGCCTATCACTCCCAATCCTACAGATTTTGAAATACCTTCTGACGAATCCGAAGAGAGTAGCATTTCAACCCGATCATGGATCTCAAAACCATCTTCCTCAATGAGTTTACTGGTCAGACCAAATTCTGGAGAAAGATGCATTCCACCGACGATCAGGCACAACTGCAACTCATGGTCAGCCTGAATTCTACGCAGAATTGGCCTGTAGATCCCATAATCCGAGCGACCTACTGTAACAACTGCAATCTTCCTCACGAAAACATCTCCATCGAAAATATGGTACCCGCAGAGACATCTTCCTGCAACTTCAGTCCAATCAAGTAGGGGAACATAGATGGTGGTAATCCAGTGCCAGGCCTTTTGATAGCAATGTGTTCCTCGGCAATTTGAGTCCCAGCGCGGATATCAACATCTGCAACCAAACTTCGACGAGCAACGGCAGCGGTATTTGCTTCACTTACAGCAGGCTCCTTGCGCCCATGACCCAACGATGCTTCTACTACTCGAATTCCATGTACCATTGATGCAAGTTCATTTGGGTCTAATGAAGCCTGATGATCTGGTCCTGGAAAATTTTTATCCAAGGTAAAGTGTTTTTCTATTACACATGCCCCCAGAGCCACCGCGGCCAGTGATACTTCAATCCCTGGTGTGTGATCAGAATAGCCAACTGGAATTTGAAATGCGGTCTTCATTGTTCCTAGAACTCTGAGGTTAGCGTCATTCGGGTTTGCTGGGTAATTCGAAACGCAATGCAACAAAATGATGTCATCGTTTCCCAACTCTTTGATCCAACAGACTGCCTGGCCAACTTCAACAATGTCTGACATCCCTGTGGACAGAATGACAGGAAGTTTTTTTCGAGCGATATTCATCAAGAGTTTATTATTCGTGATCTCACCTGAGGGCACTTTGAATGCTGCCATTCCAAGGGAATCTAAAAAGTCGGCACTTTCATAATCGAAAGGAGTTGAGAGGAACAAGATGTCTTTTCCACGGCAATACTCATACAATTCCCTGAATGTGTCAAAAGACAATTCCAGGCGTTTAACCATCTCAAGTTGAGATTCATCTTTACCAGTAGTAACTTTTTGATACGGTGCTTTTAGTGCTTGGGATGAAATCACACTTTCTGCCTTAAAAGTCTGGAACTTTACCGCATCAGCCCCAGCATCAACAGCGACGTCGATCAACCGTTTTGCTAACTCTACATCTCCATTATGATTGACACCAGCTTCAGCAATAATGAAGCAGGGATGGCCGTCACCTACCAATCGATTCCCAATAGCTATCGATCTCATAAGTCACCTACTTCCTGCAATATCAATCTCGCTAGCTTCAAATCCCAGGGGGTATCGATATCGATGGATCTTTCCTCTGGCATCAGATACGTACAGGTTTTGTTGGTGTACCAGTTCTTATTTTCTAACAACACTTCTCTTCTGGCAAGATAAATCGCGCCATTGAGCGCATAAACATCGGGCAAATCTTGGCGCCTGTCAATTAAAATATCATCACCAATATAGCTCGACATAAACCCCTGCGAATCAATTACCTTCATCCAATTTGGATGGTGTTTGGCCAGAACAACACTTACAACTGCATCCGCATGTTGATTTCGGATCATTTTT
Source organism: uncultured Anaerolineales bacterium (assembly GCA_964458115.1). Taxonomy (GTDB): domain Bacteria; phylum Chloroflexota; class Anaerolineae; order Anaerolineales; family UBA11858; genus NIOZ-UU35. The sequence continues at coordinate 34,866 of CAYWIC010000036.1, forward strand.
ATGGTTGCATCAATATCAAAAGCAGAACGCAGGGGGGTTGTGGGAGACAGACACATCACATATTCTGAACAATACCCGGCGTTTTCTTCTAACCAAATTGCAGCATGGATGATCGGCTCGATTCCAGGGGTGTCGTCAGCAGCCAGTTCTTCAGGTCTCTCAAAGGGAACTTCAGCACCGTATTCTGAAGCGATCTCAGCAATTCGTTGGCTATCCGTGGAAACGATCAACCGTTCGATAAAGCGGGATTTTTGGGATTCTTCGATTGTCCATGCAATCAATGGTTTGCCCCCTACATCCACAATATTCTTATTTGGGATGCTCTTCGAGCCACCGCGAGCTGGGATCACCGCTAAAACAGACATAATACCAAAACTACTTGTCCAACTTTCTGATTTGCGAAGTACGCAATTCTACTGGGACCTGACGCTTATCATTTATCAATTTCAGCAATACCCGCACCCGTTCTTCGCCTGGTAGCCGAGTATCGAAAACAGCCCCATACCCAGAAAATGGTCCCTCATGAATACGGACTTTATCACCTGGTTTTAGACCCTCCAACACTTCACCCCCGGCTTCATTTATCTCCAAGATGCGCTTTTGCAATTCCTGGACCATGTGATCCGATACCGAGGCAGGTTCCCCGTCGAATGAAACAAATCCTAGCGTATGGGGCATCCATTTGAATGTCGAAATCCCGTGCTGCTCTAAATCTGCTTTCACAAAGATATAGCCTGGAAAGTAAGGTTTGATTTTGCGCGACCGGGGATTTACAGGGTGCACCCTGATGCGCGGGTAATAATTCTCAAGTCCTTTTTCTTGTAGTTGCCGCCAAACAACATCTTCTTTTCTAGGCTTACTGCGCAAAACATACCAGTGTAATGACATTTTTTCCTTATTTTGGAGGGGGATTTTTCATGTTCTGTTGTATTGTAATGAATCACCTTTATATCGACAAGACCACGCCGAAAGGGAATCATTGCTCGTCAATGTCTCATATGGTAGAATCCAGGCCGCTTGGGAGGGGTCCTCTCGACCCGCATACCTGGAGGGATGGCCGAGTGGACGAAGGCGCCGGTCTTGAAAACCGGTATGGAGCAAT